>JBAYQF010000216.1:0-3191 GCA_041677325.1 Methanoculleus sp. | reverse complement strand
GTAGAGGATGCCGGGGTAGGTCATGTCCCAGGGAATCTCTTCGGGGAACCGAAACTCGCATATCACTTCGGCGGCGGGTGGGTTGACATACTTACGTACTTCTGTCATGATCTTCTCCCTCACGGGAGGGTAGGATAGAGGGGGACTACTTTAAGGTGACTGCCCGGCGGTGTCGGGCCAGAACCTGCACGATGGCCTTATCCGCAGGGGGCGCCATCCGGGTGTGATGGGTGAACCGTCCCGCCAGACTGTCTTCCTGCTCACGGGGGTCCCTGGCGTAGCGGTGTTCCGCCGCCTGGGCGACCTGAGAGCATCCATCTTCGTGAACGGCACACTCGCCGTATCGCAGATACGGGGCGAAAAGCGAACGGCGGGAGGGGGGACCAGGCCGAAAAATACCGATTCCATACGGCGGCACTCTCAATACTGCGTTGATAGCAGCCTGTTTGTAGCAGAAGATAGAGTGTGTCCCCAAATACCTTTGCCGGAGGGTTTTTCCCCCTATTCCTGCCTCTATCAGGGGTCAGGTGGTAAATACATGATATACAAGTGCTCCGATAAAGTACAGCAAAGGTTTACAGACCCCTTTGGGACGACTTCAGCAGTTACGAGCACAGGAGTGTATTGTCCTCACCCTCATCCAGTATCTGCTGATGGAAATTCAAATTGCCGGGTGGGAAAAGACAGATTCACCATATCAGGGTCGGGATTCAGGGCTACATACATTGATCTCGGAATCCTGAGAGTAATGATCTTTTCGTCTGCTTTATACTGCCTGCTCTTATAATGACCGTTTCCATCCATCACAAATACAGAGTCAAATTCCTTTTTTGAGACGAAAATATTGATAAGTTCTGGATCGGTACTGGAATTCTTTTCATTAAGCCATGACTCAGGAATGTCAATGATATACATCTCCGATTCGGGCAGCGGTTTTGCAGATGGAAGCTCTTCCGGGATCTCCAGCGGGAAATCAGCGTGGCGTGCGTGTGAATTTTTGACGATGTTTGATTCGTCAGGGGTGATTATTTGAGTGCCCGCATTGACGAAGACAAACACACCGCTCACAAACAGTAGCGCCATGAGCAGAGAAAAAC
The DNA here is from genome assembly GCA_041677325.1 of Methanoculleus sp. GTDB lineage: Archaea > Halobacteriota > Methanomicrobia > Methanomicrobiales > Methanoculleaceae > Methanoculleus. Next base: position 2,094 of record JBAYQF010000216.1, on the reverse strand, counting down.
CCATGATCCTGAATTTTCGCTTCATTTCCGCTTCTTCTGTTCTGTTCCATTGTATGAAGGCACGGGGTCTAAACCTTCATCATTCTGAAAGTTACAGTAGCCTGCCTGCAGACAGGCGGGTTCGACAGAGTTCTGTCGCTTGATGAATCCGCTCTTCCACTCTTCCCGAAGCTATCCGGTATTGCCCACGGGGCATATAATTTGCTTTTATTTATGCTTATCGACGCCTTTACCTCTCCTTCCATGCTTTCAAGTTCTTCGGCGACTACATCGAAGAGAGCCTGTATGGTAATGGTGTCATCCCAATACCCCCGCGTTGCGTGCCGCCTTAAAACCGAAAGGAAGGGATATAGATCGCCTAAAACCCATCAGTCCGGGATGCGCTCGTCGGTTCAGGGTTGTTAGCACCCCACCACGCCCTCAGTGCTCAACACCGCGTTTCTTGAGTTCGTCGGACTTCTTCTTCGAGCACGCCTCGCACCGGAACTCGGGCGCCGGGTCTTTCGACCTATCGTAGTTCTTCGCCCGGACAAGACGGTAGCCCCGGGCGACCGTCCCGCAATCCACGCACCGGACTTCTTCTCTGACCTCCCACTGGGCGGCGAGCGCTTCGGAGGTGAAGATGAACCGGTCGACCCAGAAGAAGATGAGGCCGCCGATGAGGTTTGCGACGATCGTCGCGGCGAGTGCCCCGAGGCCCGCAAGCCAGTAGAGCACTACGGCAAGGATGGGCGTCGAGAGCTGCCATCGGACGAGGTAGAGGCCGTATCGTTTAAAATTTACTTCCACATATAAAAGTCGCCGGAGGATCTCATAAAACGGTAGTCCCTCTGGAACAACGCGTGGAGAACCCCCGCAGGCCTTTTTACTCGCATGCAATTCAGGATACGGCTTTTCCGGGGATATCACCATGACCGCCCCCGCCCCTTGCGGGCGGGTGAGGAGCACGAAGCGCGGGTGGAGTGGGGTCGATGATGGGTGTGGGAGACGTTTGCATGAGCGCTATCGATAAAACCAGGGTCGGCACCGTCACCCGAGCACCAGGATCCGGCGGGTCAGGCTCTTGTGCACCCGCTGCTCGTGCTCTTGCAGGACGGTGAAGTGCCGGGCGGCGATATCCCTGATATCGCGGTGCGTGACGACGACCGCGCGCCTCCCCGGCCGGAGGATCCGCCGGATCTCCGCAAGCGATCCGTCGTAGAGCCGATCCATGCTCGCCGCCCGGATCCTGACCGACTGGCCGTAGGGGAGGTCGGTCACGACCGCATCGAGGGTGCCGTCGCAGATCGGGACCGTCGTGGCGTCGGCGATCATCACGTCCGAGCCCGGGAGGTTCTGCCGGTAGCCGTCGACCATCGCGGGGTCGAAGTCGCTCCCGAGCACCCGGACGCCGATCTCCCGGGCTTCGAGAAGGATCCCCCCGGTGCCGCAGAAGGGATCGTAGATCCGTTCTCCGGGCGCGGCAAGGGAGATGTTGACGAGCGCCCGCCCCATCCGGGGCATCATCACACCGGGGTGGAAGAACGGCCGACGCATGGGGTTTCGCGCCTCGAACGCCCCCCGGTCGATCCGGAGGATGACCCGGCCGAAGTAGCAGCGGTCTTCCGAGACGACGGCCCGGTACTCCTCGATGGGATTTTGGAGCGATACCGGGCCGGCGATCAGCGTCCCGATCAGCCGTTCCAGGTCGAGGCGCTCGATATCCATCCGGGCACCCTGGATCAGCTTCACCCGGCCGGCAAACGGTTTATCGGTCGTGATCGCAAGGTCGCGGAGGAGGGACGCGAACGCCTCCTTTGTGGGCTCGCACTCCCCGAGGTACTCCATCACCACATGCGTCAGGGCAAGCCGCCCGGCGGCCCGGGGTTCGGAGCACTCCGCGATCGCGACCTGGGCCCGCCGGTCGAGGACGGTTCCCACGCACTCCAGTTCCGCGGCGGGAAGGTCGGGGTGCTCGCGGGAGCGCTCGAGGACCGGTCCGCCTCCCATGGTGGTGGCCCCGCGGGGGGATAAAGCGGGAGGACGGGGGGTGGGCCTGGCGGGAGGGCCGGCCGGGGTAGAGATTGTGAGCCTTGCGCCGCCGCCGGATGAACC
>JBAYQF010000215.1:0-3195 GCA_041677325.1 Methanoculleus sp. | reverse complement strand
GGAACTGCTTGCACCGGCCGGATCGCCGGAGGCTCTGGCCGCAGCCATCGCCGCCGGTGCCGATGCCGTCTACCTTGCCGGTCGGCGGTTCGGAGCCAGGCACTATGCGGCGAACTTCTCCGATGAAGAACTCGAATCCGCCGTCGAGTACGCACACCTCCACAGTGTCGGGGTCTACGTCACCGTAAACATCCTCATCCGTGATGCTGAACTCCCCGACGTCGCCCGCTACCTCCTCTACCTCTACGAGATCGGGGTCGATGCCGTTCTGGTGCAGGACATCGGGGCGGCGGCGCTTGCCCGGGAGATCGTCCCCGGCCTCACCCTCCACGCCTCGACCCAGATGGCGATCCATAACCGGGAAGGCGTGGTGCGGGCGGCACGAGAGGGGTTCTCCCGCGTGGTGCTCGCCCGGGAACTTACGCTCGCGGAGATCGAGGATATCGCGGGGGTACAGGGGATCGGCATCGAGGTCTTCGCCCACGGTGCGCTCTGCTACTGCTACTCGGGCCAGTGCCTCCTCTCCTCGGTCATCGGGGGGCGGAGCGGAAACCGGGGTATGTGCGCCCAGCCCTGCCGGAAACCCTACCGGTTCGTGACCGGCGGGACGGATGAGTACGGGCGGCCGACCGATCTGCGGGCGGAGCCTGCCGGGGATCACTACCTGCTCTCGACCCGGGACCTCTCGGTATACCCGCGCCTCGATCGTCTTGCGCGTGCGCCGGTGGCATCGCTCAAGATCGAGGGGAGGATGCGTTCGGTGGAGTACGTCGCGACGGTGGTGAGCATCTACCGGCGTGCTCTCGACGCGATCGCCGCCGGGGAGGGCTGGTCGCCCTCGCGGGAGGATATGCGCGACCTCGCGCTCGCGTTCAACCGGGAGTTCACGGAGGGCTACATCCTCGGCGCCCGCGAGATCATGGCCCGCGACCGGCCGGGGAACCGGGGTGTCCTGCTCGGTACGGTCATCGGCTACGACTCCCGGAGGGAGGAGGCGACCGTGCGCCTCGCAGGCGATCTCGCGCCCCGTTCCGGTGACGGGCTCGTCTTCTCTTCCGACGATCCCGACCGCGATGTGGGGGCGGTCGTCCGCGGCTCCCCCGCCGTCCGCCGCGGCACGGTACGGCTCAGTGTCCCCGCGCCGGTCGCGGCCGGCACCCGGGTCTTCCTGACGAAGAGCGTGGATCTCGAAGAGCGGACAAAACAGCTCATGGAAAGACCCCTGCCGCAGTTGCCTCTCGACGTCACGGTCACCTGGGAGGATGGGGCACCCTGCCTTGAAGCGATCGTCGACCTGGACGGCGACGAACCGCTCCGGGTGCGCTACCACTCCGATACCCGGATGGAGCCGGCGCGGAGCCGGCCGCTTACGGAGGAACAGATCGCGGAGCAGCTCGTAAAGACCGGGGGGACGCCGTTTGCCGTCCGGAACCTGACGCTCCGCTACCCCGGCGGGCTCTTCCTCCCGCTCGGGGAGTTGAACCGGATCCGGCGGACATTCTTAGAAAAGGTCGAGGATGCCGTGCTCGCCGCACGGCGACCGGGGGAGGATGCGGTGCGGACGGCCCGCGAACGGGTTGAAACGGCGATTGCTGCGATGGAGCGGCCGGAAAGCGCTCCCCGGAGTCCCCGGCTCCCGTCGGTCTCGATCTACACCGATACCCTGGACGGCGTAACGGCCGCCGTGCAGGCCGGTGCCCGCACCGTCTACCTGGAGGTATCCGACCCCGGTATCCTCGAAGAGGCCGCCGGCGTCTGCCGGGAGAGGGGTGCGGACCTCGTCTGGAAATGGCCGTCGATCACCCGGCGTAACTTCCTCGATACGGCAACCCCGCTCCTCCAGCCACTCTACGAAGCAGGCATCCACGGGGTGATGGTGAGCGGGATGGGTGCTGCGGATGCGGTCCGGCACGCCGAGCCCCGGATGACCCTCTACGGCGCCGCCGGGCTGAACGTCTGGAACCACCGCACCGCCGCGGAACTCGCGCCGCTCTTCTTGCGGTGCACGGCCTCTCCCGAACTCCCGGCCGCCGATCTCGCCGGACTTACAGCATCGGCCGGGGATACCCTCGAACTCGAGGTGCTCGTGCAGGGCAACGTCGAAGCGCTGGTGACCGAGGACAGGCTTGCGGCGGCGGTCGGGGCGGGTCGGTTCATGGGACTCCGGGACGGGCGAAACCGCATCTTCCCGCTCCGGTGCGACGGCGAGGGGCGGACGTATATCGCAAACGCCGTCGAGACCTCCCTCATCGACCACCTGCCCCGGATCGCCGGGATGGGGATCGATGCCGTCGCCATCGACGCACGGGGGCGGGGGCACCGCTACGCAGCAGAGATGACGCAGCTCTACCGGACGGCGATCGATGCCGTAGGGCGTGGAGACGTTCACGCTCTCCCTGCCCTCAAAGACGAGGCGAGACGGCGGGCGCTCGGGGGCATCACCGGCGGGCATTTTGTCCGGGGGATCGAGGAGTAAGGGGCGTCAGAGTTAATATCAGGAGGAGCAACCTATCAGACAGACGTGATGGATATGGTTTCCCCGTTCATTCTGGTCAATTTGAAGACCTATCAGGAAGGTATGGGCAACAACGCCCGCCGGATCGCCGTTGCAGCCGAGACCGTGGCGGAAGAGAGCGGAGCCGTCATCGGCATCGCGCCGGTCTTCACCGAGATTCGCCCGCTGAGCCAGCATCATGCGATACCGGTCTACGCCCAGCATATCGATGCGATCACCCCCGGCGCCCATACCGGCCATATCCTCCCCGAAGCGGTCAGGTCGGCGGGCGCACGCGGCACCCTGATCAACCACTCCGAACGCCGCCTCACCCTGGCCGATATCGGGGCATGCGTCGAGGCCGCCCGGAGGCTCAACCTCGAGACGGTCGTCTGCACGAACAATGACGCAACGAGTGCCGCAGCAGCCGCCCTCAAACCCGACTATGTGGCCGTCGAGCCCCCCGAACTGATCGGGAGCGGCGTCTCGGTCTCGAAGGCCGATCCCGGGATCATCGAGCGATCGGTCAACGCCGTCAGGGCGGTCAACCCGGACGTGAAAGTCCTGACCGGGGCGGGCATCCAGTCGGGTGAGTGCGTGAAGATCGCCCTCGACCTCGGGACATGCGGCGTTCTCCTCGCCTCAAGCGTGGTCAAGGCCGAAGACCCCGAGGCGGTTCTCCGGGACCTGGTCTCGCTCCT
>JBAYQF010000214.1:0-3197 GCA_041677325.1 Methanoculleus sp. | reverse complement strand
GTCGCCTCAGCGTCGAGAGATCCGCCTGTCCTTCCCGGTAGGAGGTGAAGAGGAGGTAGAGGAAGTCAACCGTCAGATCCATGACCTCCTTCTTGAACCGGACCTCGACGGTGACATCCCCGGCAAAGCCTTTGATGGAGAACCAGTCGGGTTTGTCGAACGTATAGAACCCCTCGCCGAGGTTGGGGAGCACCTCGACCTCCCCGAAGTTCTTGAGGTACGAAAAAAATCCCGCCGGTATCGGGGCGTTCAGGAGGAACTCTTTCATGAACGTACCGTCGGCACAGGATTTATGCCGAACCGACCGAAGAATCCGCATTCCGTGCTATCTCCCGTACTGCCTTCGCTGCAAGTCGGCACTCCTCATCCGTCGTGAACCATGAGAGGCCGAACCGTACAGAACCCGCCCCGCCATCGATCGCCCGGTGGACGAGGGGAGCGCAGTGCAGCCCCGTGCGGGCGACGATCCCGTAGGCGCGGGCGAGGATGAACCCGACATCGTCGTTCTCCAGCCCCCGGACGTTGAAGGAGATGATGGGAAGGGCGGGATGTTCGTTGTAGACCGTGATGTTCGACTCTCTCTTCAACTCGTCGATGAGAAACGCCGTCTGGCGCTCTGCTTTCTCCGTGAGGGCCGCGAGGCCGATGGAGGCGATGTAGTTCACCCCGGCGGCAAGGGCTGCAAGCCCGGGATGGTTATGGGTTCCGGTCTCGAACCGTTCCGGCATCTCGGGGGGCTGGAAGAGTGAGAAAGAATCCGTCCCGGTCCCCCCGTAGCGGACGGGAGCCACCCGTTCCGGGTCGCGCAGGTAGAACCCGCCGGTGCCGGGAATCCCGAGGAGGCCCTTGTGGCCGGTGAAGGCGTAGGCATCGACAGGGAGAGCCCCGAGATCGACGGGGATGTGGCCGGCGGTCTGCGCCCCGTCGACGATGAAGTAGACGCCGTGCTCGTGCAGGATATCGCCGATGCGGGAGACGTCCTGCACAGAACCGAGCACGTTGCTCCCGTGGGTCATGACCATGAGGCGGGTATCGGGGGTGATGGCCGCCTCGACGTCTTCCGGGCGAACGGCGCCGTCCTCGAAGGGGAGAACGGTCAACCGGATACGCCCCTGCCGCTCGAGTTCGTAGAGCGGGCGGAGGACGGAGTTGTGCTCGAGTTCCGTCGTGAGGACATGGCAGCCCGCCCCGCACCCGGCGAGGAACCCCTGGATGAGGATATTTAATGAGTCGGTCGCGTTCTGGGTGAAAACCACGTGCTCCGGCGGGTCCGCGGAGAGGAGGTTTGCGACCGCTTCCCGGGCGAGCGTGACGTAATCTTCGCCCTGGCTCCCGGTTGTCCTCCCCGACCCGAAGACCGGGAGTGCAAGCGATTGCCGGACGGCCTCGAGCACTTCCGGGGGTTTCGGCCAGGTTGTGGCGGCGTTGTTCAGGTAGATGAGTGATGGATTCTTTGCCATAAGACCGGATTTGAGTGGTTCTGTTCCCGGCAGTCAAAAAGAGATCGTTTTGGGCAGTTCACAACATTTATCCTGCAGGTTCCGCATACGCATCCTGAATGACAACAGTAACCGCCGGGCGCCTGAGGGAGGCGGCAGAACTGCTCGGCATCCGCGACCGGGCGAGCCAGAGTGAGATCCGCGCCCGGTATTCAGAACTGATCAAAGAGTGGCACCCCGACGTGTCGCAGAAAGACCCGGCGGAGTCCCACGAGATGACGATACGTCTGAAAGAAGCGTACGGTCTCTTGATCGACTACTGCATGACCCGCCCCGTCTCGTTCAGACTCGACGACCTCGAGAAGGGTCTGGGGCAGAACCCCGCCGGCTACTGGATGGACCGGTTCGGCGACGACCCGATATGGGGTTGATGCCCCTTCGCGGACTCTGCCACTGTGCAGGGTAAACCGGCATGCCCGTGCCCGGCCGTCATTTTGCCCGCCCGATTCTCGGATCGGGAAGAACCGCCGGGGAACCACGCTGCGGAGGCGGGGGTGCATCCGCACGCCCGGGAACAGAGGCCCTAGTGCTAATCCAGGTTAGGGGAGTTTGCCGACCGCGAGATCGAATCCATCCTCCCTGAGGAAGAACGGCGAAGAGACGGCGGGCGGTTGATCATCCTCTACGGGCGGCGCCGGATCGGCAAGACCCGGCTTGCTGCCGAGTTCATCCGCGACAAAGAGGGCATCCTTTACTTCACCGGGGACACCGTGCCACAGATCCGGATCCGGCGACTGCAGGAGGCGGTAGCACGATTCTTCGACGACGCGCTCTCCTTCACGCCTTGCCTCTCCCCGGCGCCAGGGGCTGTACCGCATCAAGAGCTGCACCTCGGGTTGTGCAGCCCGGCAACCGGTGCGATTCTGCTGGATGTCGTCACGCGAACCCCGGTGCCACAGGTTTAACTGTCGAGTGTACAGATATACCCATATCCTGACCGGGAGCGCTCGTGCAGGAGAGAGGGAGGCGACCGTGGTATGGCCAGACGAGAGGTAGATCCGGCGGAGGCGAAACCGGAGAGAGCCGTCGCGCCGGAAGAGATCACAGAAGCTCCCGGGGAATCGCCCTTCATCATCACCGGCATCGGCGCATCCGCCGGGGGGCTTGAGGCTCTTGAGACCTTCTTCAAGAACACGCCTCCCGACATCGGGGCAGGGTTCGTGGTGGTCACCCACATGGACCCCGAGCACAGGAGCATGCTCTCCGAGATCCTCCAGCGGAGCACTGCGATGCCGGTGGTACAGATCGAGAACGGCATGAAAGTCCGACCGAACTCGGTGTACGTGATCCCGCCAAACACCAACCTTGCCATCCAGAAAGGCATCCTCGGTCTCGAAGAGCCGTCCAGGCCGAGGGGATTGCGTCTGCCCATCGACTACTTCTTTCGCGGGCTGGCCCAGGACCAGAACTCGAAAGCGGTCGGCATCCTCCTCTCCGGCATGGGACACGACGGTGTGCTGGGTCTGCGCTCGTTGAAAGAGCGCCTCGGGACGGTGATGGTCCAGGACCCGATCACCGCGGAATTCCCGAGCATGCCCCGGAGCGTCATCGTCTCCGGTCTTGCCGACTATATCGCGCCGGCGGGCGAGCTCCCGAAGCTGCTCGCCAACTACATCCGGTCCTACCGGAGCCTTCATGAGGCGAATCTCGAAGAAAAGCGCTATACGAACTCGCGCACGAAGATCCTCGCCCTGATCC
>JBAYQF010000213.1:0-3198 GCA_041677325.1 Methanoculleus sp. | reverse complement strand
GTCGTAGGCCGTCCTGACCTCGCATCCCATCTCCTCGGCGATCAGCCTTGCCTCCTCGGCGACGGGGATATCGGACGTCCCCGCCGTGAGGATGGCGACGGTTCCCCGCCGGGGCGCGGAGTTGTCTCCCGTCGAGAGAACAACCGCCCGTGCCGCCTCCCGGTGCTCCATCCGGACGTCCGGCGGGAGGCGGGCGCGCAGGGCATCGAGGTGCGCCGGCGAGACCCTCGTCGCGACGCACCGGCCGGCCGCCTTCACCTGCGCGAGCATGATCCCGGCAAAGGTCTCCGGCTCCTTTCCTTCGGCAAGCACCACCTCGGGCATCCCGCAACGCACGCTCCGCCCGGCGTCTATCCGGGCCATGCCGTCGATAATCTCGATGCGGAGCCCTTCGAGAGCGCCCGCCGCCTCGTCTTCAGATACCTCGCCGTTACGATACATCCGGAGGATGTCCCTGATGGTGGCATTCGGCAGCATAGTTCGATAACAAAAATAGGGGTGGAAGTATAATATTACTTCATCTATGTCTTATCTTGCCTACGTCGCAGGGTTCGGCGTCGCCGTCACCGTCTTCCTCTGGCTCCGCGACCTGCGGATTTTCTACCGTACCGGCCTCTCCGGATACCGGAAGGCGGGGTACCTCGGGGTTCCTTACACGGCGCTCGCCCTATTGGGCTTTTTCGTGACTGCATATGCCGAATCATGGGAGTTCCTCGGTCTCGGCCTGGTTCTCCTCGCCCTCTACCTCCAGGGGCAGGTCGATCGGGAGAACGTCTGGCACGGTGAGGGCGCCGGCGACCGGTTCTTCGGCAGGGCAAAGCGCACAAATGATAAGGGTTCGCGCAAGAGACTTTAATTCAGGAGAATACCGAATGCTTCAGAAACCAAGGGGAACGCGGGACTTTTTACCCGACGAGATGGAACGGCGACGGCTGATCGAGCGGCGGATGCAGGAGGCGGCCCGCCGGTGGGGATACCGGGAGGTCTGCACGCCCGACTTCGAGCACCTCGAACTCTTCACGATGAAGTCCGGCGAGGGGATCATCGGGGAGATGTACGTCTTCGAGGACAAGGGCGGGAGGAAGATGACGCTCCGGCCGGAGGTGACCGCAGCGGTGCTCCGGATGTACGTCAACGAGGGCAAGGTGCTCCCGAAACCGATTCGCTGGTGCTACTTCGCCGACTGTTTCCGCTACGAACGTCCTCAGAAGGGGCGTTACCGGCAGTTCTGGCAGTTCGGCGTCGAACTCATCGGGGCGGATACCCCATCCGCCGATGCCGAGGTGGTCATGCTTGCCGATGACGTGCTCCGGTCGACCGGTGTCACGTTCGACCTCCACGTCGGCCACCTCGCGCCGATGAAACACCTCCTCGCCGACCTCGCGCCCGGCGACCAGCGGGCGATCATGGCGTACCTCGACAAGCACGACCCGGAGGGGCTCGAGACGGCACTCGTCGAGAAGGGCCTCACCCACCTTGCCGACCCCCTTGCGGCGCTCAGGGGGTGCCGCACCATCTCCGAAGTCTTTGAGATCGCGGGCGACGTCCCCGAACGCGCACGGATCGAGGAGACGTTCGCGCTCCTCGATGCCCAGGGGATCGACTACCGGCCGGACTTCGGGATCGCCCGGGGGCTCGACTACTACACCGGGATGGTCTTTGAGGGGTTCGCGAAGAACCTCGGCGCAGAGAACCAGATCGTCGGCGGCGGCGCCTACCGTCTCGCCCACCTCTTCGGCGGCGACGACGTCGCATCATGCGGGTTTGCCATCGGCTTCGACCGGGTCGTGGTCTCGATCGGGGAGTTTGAACTTGCGCACGAACCCGTTGTCGGCGTCGTCTGCACGCCCGATGCCCGGGCGCGGGCGCTCGAGGTCGCCCGGGCCTTCCGGGAAGCGGGGTTCCGGGCCGAGGCCGACCTCATGGGGCGGGGGATGGGCGCCCAGGTCTCCCACGCCGCAAAGACCGCCGACTTCGCCGTGGTTCTCGGGAAACGCGAGATCGAGGCGGGGACAGTGACCCTCAAGAACCTCCACTCCAGCGAGCAGCAGGAGAGGAGCCTTGAAGATGCCATCGCTGAGGTAGCGCGGCATGGTGCTTGCTGAAGATCTGGCGAAACAGCAGCGGAGTATCAGCATCGCGGAGTTCTTCGAGAAGAACAAACACCTTCTCGGGTTCGATTCCCCGACGCGGGGGATCATCACCACCATCAAGGAAGCGGTCGATAACGCCCTCGACGCCTGCGAAGAGGCGGAGGTCCTCCCCGACATCTTCGTCGGCATAAAGAAGGTCGACACCGAGGTCTACCGGATAACGGTCGAGGACAACGGCCCCGGCATCGTGCCGGAGAACGTCCCTCTGGTCTTTGGAAAACTCCTCTACGGCTCTCGGTTTCACCAGATCCGGCAGAGTCGCGGGCAGCAGGGTATCGGGATCTCGGCGGCGGTGCTGTATGCCCAGCTCACCACCGGCATCCCGACACAGGTCATCTCCCGGACGGGAGCGAAGGTAAGCGCGCATCGGTTCGAGCTGATGATCAAGACCGAGACGAACGAACCGGAGATCGTCGGCCACGAAGAGATCGACTGGGACCGGACGCACGGGACACGGATCGATATCCAGTTCAAGAGCACCCTCGCCGCGAAGAAGCGGCTGGTGGACTACCTCCGCCTGACGGCGATCGTCAATCCACACGCCCGGATCACGGCCGATATCGACGGCGAGGTGACGGTGTTCGAGCGGGCCTCAGGCGAGGTGCCGCCGTGCCCGAAACCCATCCTCCCTCACCCGCACGGTATTGAGTTCGGGGCGCTGAAACGGATTGCGGCGGCGAGTACCGGGACCGTCGAGGAGTTCCTCATCGGCAGTTTCTCCCGTGTCGGAAAAAAGACTGCAGAGGAGATGATAGCGCTCGCAAAACTCAAACCTGCGAGAAAGGTGAGCCGGCTCGATGCCGATGACCTGAAAAGGCTCCTCGACGCCATGCAGGCCGTGAAAGTCCCGGCCCCGCCGGCGCAGCAGTGTCTTTCCCCCATCGGAGAGGACTTGATCTGCCGGGGGCTTGAGAAGGAGATCCAGCTCGACTTCGTCAAAGCCCGCACCCGGCCGAGCGCGGTCCACGGCGGGCACTCGTTCATCATCGAGGCGGCGATCGGCTACGGCGGGAAGGTCCCCCCCGAAGGTGCCGCCCAGATCTTT
>JBAYQF010000212.1:0-3209 GCA_041677325.1 Methanoculleus sp. | reverse complement strand
TTCCGGCCAGTTTGATCATGCAGTCAACTTTTCTTTATACGATTCCAGGATCTGGACGATGAACCGCTGGTGCTCCTCCAGCGCCTGCTCATCGTCAGGTGAGGTCTCGATGCCGACGGCATAGATCAGGATGAGCGCGTTGTCGAGGTCGAGCACGGCCGGGTCATCGATCAGGTCTTTTGAGAGGCGGATGGCGAGATTATCATAATCATCCTCCGTGAAGATATGTTCCGGTCTCGTTATAACCCGGGAGATTGCGAATCCGGCGGCACGTTCCCGGAGGATCAGGAGCGCGCGTTCCAGTGCTCCGGGATAGGGGGTGATCGCATCGAGACGGGCAAGCGTTTCCGTGCACCTCTCCATTGCGTTCGGGTAGAGCCCGAACTTATACGTCAGCAGGGCCTGTGCGACCAGATGACCCGTCTCCTCATCGATAGTAGCAAGGAACGGCTCGATCCTGACGATATATTCGTTTAACATCTGTTTCATGGTTATCTCCTGTTGTTTCGGCGCATTAAACACTTTTTCTACCCGGATTGCAAGGAAGGTGATCGTTGCCGCGAAGATCGCCTGCACAATCACGCCGCTTGAAGTGATATCGTTGGGTATGACCAGGATGAGGAGCGCAAAGAGCGGCGTGAAGAGCGAAACGAGATCCCGCCGCGGTTTCTGGTAAGCCTGATAGCAGAGGATGCACGAGGCGATCACGCATCCTGCGATGCCTGCCCAGAGAGCATAGGGGAAAGCAATGGATGCGAGCAGCAGTTCGATCCCGATTCCTAAAAATGAGATCGCAGGAACCGCTATCCAGAGGCGTGACTCTGTTCCGGGTGTTGTGATGTCTTTTGTCATCGACCGTCCTTGTATCATAATTATGCGCAGGGGGTAAACAGGGTTTCCCCAGGCAGGAGCGGCAGCCCGCCGATCAGGGTGACGAAAGCCCGGGCACCTCGACCTCCACGACCTGCCCGGCAAGAGCGGTCGTGCGTGACCGGAGGGTCGCGCTTTCGGCGGCGTAAGATGCCCGCAACGCTTCCTGCTGACTCTCCGCCCGTTCCTTTGCGGCGGCCTTCGCCCCGGCCTCACGGCGCAGCCCCGGAAGTAGGGCATCAAGGCGCTCTTCCTCGACCACCACCGGGAGCGCAGCCAGTGCCTCCTGTTCAGCCGCCCGCTTCACCCGGACGTCCTGCTGCAGCTCAAGAGCCCGCTTCGTAGCGGCGGGCAGGGTTTCGGCGTCGGAGAAGAGGCGGACCTCGTCCTGGTTCTTGAGGGGGAGCACCTCCTGCTCGATCATGGCAAGGACAGCCGGCATAACCGCTTCGGTCGGGGCGACCGGGTCTTTTTCGTCATCCGCATATGCATCGAGCGCTCGCTCGATCGACGTGGCAGTCGTGCTCTCGCCCGCCTTCTCGGCCACTTTTCCGGCTTTGCGGAAGACATGGGCGGCGGTGGCCAGGAGAGTCGCCATCTCCCGCCCCGCCTCCTTCTCCGCGGTACCGAGTGCCCGGATTCTCTCCTCGATCTCCTGCTTACGGGCATAGTCCGGACGTTGTTTCAGGGCGGCGAGTTCCTCCTCCGCCTTCCGGGTTTCGTCTTCCACCCCGGCAAGCGCCGCTCCGTACTCCCGGGCTTCACCGTCGGCGGCGGCATACTCCTCGCGGATCCGGAGAAGGGATGCATGCGACTCCCGCACGCCCTCCACCTGCTCCCGGTCGGTGCGCGCCCGGGCGAGCGCCTCGGTCATCGTGTTGACCTCCCGCCCCAGGTCTTTGACGGCTGTGCGCACCTCCTTCATCCCGTCCGGGTAGACGGAGGAGAGGTACTTCCCCTGCCCCTTCAGCGCCTTGAGCGAGCCTTTCAGGATCTCGGCGGCAGTCGCGTAGAACTCCTCGGGGTCGCCGGAAGGCTCCCGGGAGAGGATCTGCCCCATGGACTTTGTGAACCCAGGGAGCGCCTTTCGGGAGATGTCGCGGAGCCGGGGATGGACCTCGTCGCTCCCCTCTGCCGTCTCCATCGCGGCGACCGCCTCCCTGAGGTGGGCGAGGGCGGCGGTGGTCGCCTCGCGCGGCGGAGCCGTCGCATTGGAGAGTTCGCGCTCGATCTCCTCCTCACGGGCATCGAGCCACGCGGGAATGCCGTCGAACGTGAGCTCCAGGGTCTCTTCCTCCGGTTCGGTTCGCCGGAAGAGGTTTCGCAGTTGTTTGAACATGGTTCACCTGATCTGGACGGGCATACCCATCAGGGTTGTGCCCATCAGTCGCTCCCGGCGATCCGCTGCAGTCGCTCCACACCGTGGATCTCGCGGATGACATCCACGACGGCAGGGGGTACCAGGTGCTCCCAGGGCTCACCGTCGAGCATCCGCTGCCGGATGACGGTCCCGGAATGCGTCAGCCGCTCGTACATGTCGGGCGACTGAACGTCGACCCCTTCCTCGGCGAAGAGCTGCATGACGAGGGGATTACTCGAGTAGACCGTATCGAACGGCGGGGTCATCGAGCGGACATGGGCGACCCAGAGGGCGTTTCTCTGGACGTCCTCAATGGGGATGACGTAGAACGGACAATCGAGATCGGCAAGCGACCGGGTCAGCATCAGCACCCGTTCTCCCGCCGTGAAGGGGTTTGCCACGGTATGGGAGACCTGAGCGCTCCCCACGCCGATGACGATCTCGTCGGCGGAGCAGGCTATCCGTTCCAGCACCGACTGGTGCCCGTTGTGGTAGGGCTGGAATCGGCCGATGTAAAAACCGCGGCTCATTCCCGGTTCCCCGCGTGTGCAACCTGCGCGGCAAACGCGCCCGCCGTGAACCCGGCATCGATGTTCACCACCGCAAGCACCGAGCATGCCTGGAGCATGCTCGCAAGCGCCGCCTCGCCGCCACCCATGTAACCGTAGCCGGTGCTCACGGGAACGCCGATCACCGGCCGATCGACGAGCCCCGCGACGATCGCGGGAAGCGTTCCCTCCCGCCCGGCGGCCACGATGAAGACATCGGCCGGGATCAGGTCTTTCAGTGCCGAGAAGAGGCGGTGGATCCCCGCCACTCCGACGTCGTAGGCCGTCCTGACCTCGCATCCCATCTCCTCGGCGATCAGCCTTGCCTCCTCGGCGACGGGGATATCGGACGTTCCCGCCGTGAGGATGGCGACGGTTCCCCGCCGGGGCGCGGAGTTGTCTCCCGTCGAGAGAACGACCGCCCGTGCCGC
>JBAYQF010000211.1:0-3209 GCA_041677325.1 Methanoculleus sp. | reverse complement strand
GGGGGCGGGACGGCAGGCGGAAGCGCAGGTCGAGGCAACGGCTACCGCGCTTGAGATCGATGAGATCCGGGTCTGGAGCCGGGCCCAGAAGAGTGCAGAGGCGTTTGCATCGCGATACTCCGCTTACAATGCCCGGAGCGCCTCGATCGAGCGTGCCTGTGATTGCGACGTGCTGATCACGACGACGCCGTCGGTGCGACCGGTCGTGATGGCAGACTGGATCCATGAAGGAACGCACATCAATGCGATCGGCGCGGATGCCCCGGGTAAACAGGAACTGGATCCTGTGATCCTCGATATTGCCGAGGTCTTCGTCGACGATCCCGGCCAGGCGATCCACTCGGGTGAGATCAACGTCCCGATCAGCACCGGGCGCTACGATCCCGCTCGGGTAGCGGGCACCCTCGGCGAGGTCGTCATCGGGAAGAAGGGGCGGTCATCCCCGGATGCCGTCACGATCTTCGACTCCACCGGGCTTGCCATCCAGGATCTCGCCATCGCCGCTCTCGTCCTGCAGAACGGCGAGGGGTACGAACTGCCGTTCCCCTGACGCTTGCACGAGGCGGCACCACCTGTACCGGGTTTGCCCTTCATCGGGAGGAAAGCCGGACGTTATCCTCCCCGACATCGCCTCATCATGATGTGCTTCCGAGAATAGAGGTGGTATCCGGGTTGCGGCGTTGCAGCAGAACCCGAGCAGGTATCCGGTCAGGATCCCGTAACCTCTCCGGAAATGAGGGACGAAACCGGCATCCAGGCGTGCCGCCTGCTAAATAGTGTTAGTTCTCTCCTCACTCCGCTGGAGGCATCCCGCCTGCGATCAGGTGTACGAGCAGCGCTTTCTGCGCGTGGAGCCGGTTCTCGGCCTGGTCCCAGACGATGCTCTGCTGGCCTTCCATCACCTCATCGGTGATCTCTTCACCCCGGTGGGCGGGGAGGCAGTGCATCACGAGGGCATCGGGGGATGCCTGCGCAACGAGGCGGGAGTCTATCGTGTAACCGTTGAGCGCCTGCAACCGCTCGGCACGCTCCTGTTCGTTGCCCATGGAGACCCATATGTCGGTGTAGAGGATATCCGCATCCCTGACCGCTTCTACCGGGTCGGCAACGATGGTGACCTTTCCTCCCGCCGCCCGGGCCCGCTCGACGATCTCGTCTTTTGGTCGGTAGCGCGGCGGGCTCGCAACCGCAACCTCCATCCCGGTCAGGGTGGAGGAGAGGATCCATGAGTTGCAGACGTTGTTGCCGTCCCCGACCCATGCAAATTTCAGGCCGTGAAGGTCTCCGAACCGCTCGCTCAGAGTCATGATGTCGGCCAGTACCTGGCAGGGATGCTGGTGGTCGGACAGGCCGTTGATGATCGGGACCCTTGCGTAACGCGCAAATTCCTCGACATGGGCGTGGCTGTAGGCGCGGATCATCACCGCATCGACGTAACGGGCAAGTGCCCGTGCCGTATCCCGGATCTCCTCACCCCGCCCGAGCTGCATATCCGTAGGGTTCAGGAAGAGCGCGTGACCACCGAGATCGGTCATTCCTGCCTCAAACGAGACCCGGGTGCGGGTGGACGCTTTCTCAAAGATCATCCCGAGGCTCTTCCCCCTCAGGAACTCATGTGCGGTACCTGCAGATTTCAGTCTCTTCAGGTGTACCGCATCGACGATGATGCTCTCGAGTTCATACTCATCGATATCGAGGATCGAGAGAAAATCTTTCTTCATGTAATAATCTCCCTCATATGTCGGCACCGCTTTTCGAGAACCTCAGGGGTGCCGATATCCCTGCGATGGAAGACGTTCCCCGAGACGGAAGACGCCCCCTTCTCAGCTATTGCTTCAGCCTCGTCAAGCGTCTCCCCCATCCCGACGAACGCGAGCGTCCGTGACGTCAGGGTCTGAAGCCTTCCATCCTGCTCTTCGACGTTTGCGTAGTACAGCAGAGCTTCACCATAATCGCCGAGAGTGAGAGGCCTGCCGGCCACCGGCGCGTCCGGATAGCCTTCGGGGACGACATACTTGCAGACCGTCGCCCTGTTCGCAAACCGGACGTGCGACGGCGCAAGGTCGCCTCTGATGATATGGCCGACGATCGCGGTGAAGTCCGACTCCAGGAGCGAGAGGACGTTCATGGCCTCCGGGTCACCGAAGCGGGCGTTGAACTCGATGACCTTCGGGCCGTCGCGGGTGTTCATGAACTGACCGTAGAGGACCCCCCGGTAGGGTGTCCCCTCGGCCTGCAAGGCCGCGACCGTATCCTCCATGATCCGGAGAGCCTTCTCATAATCCTCACGGGTGACGAAGGGGAGCATGTGATCCTCCATGGAATACGAACCCATGCCGCCGGTGTTCGGTCCCACATCCCCTTCGTATGCGCGCTTATGATCCTGCACGAGCGGCATGGGCACCAGGTGCTCACCGTCGACGAACGCCTGGAGGGTGAACTCCTCCCCGATAAGGCGCTCCTCCAGGACGACATCTCCCCCGAGTTCCTGGACATACCCGACCGCTCCCGCCGCATCGACGTGTTCCCCCATGATCCGCACGCCCTTCCCGCCGGTGAGCCCGATCGGTTTGATCGCGAGATCGCCGCCGTACGACTCGATGAACCGTTGTGCCTCCACCGGATCATGGCAGACCCGGTATTCTGGGCACCCCGCGATCCCGTGTCGTTCCATCAGACGGCGGCAAAACGCCTTATCCGTCTCGATCCGGGCCGCAACACGTGTTGGGCCCATGCAGGGGATTCCCGCCGCCTCGAGATGATCGACGATGCCCGCCTCAAGAGGGGCCTCCGGCCCGATGACCGCAGCATCAACCCCACACCCGGTAGCGAATGGTATTATCTTCTCGATATCTATCTCATCTTCAAGGAGCACCCGCTTCGAGAGGCGGGCGATCCCCGGGTTCTTGCGTGCCATGACAGAAAAGATCTTCGTGTCACTGTTGCAGGAAAGCGCCCTGGTGATCGCATGCTCCCTGCCACCACCGCCTACAACGAGTACTTTCATATCCATCATATTTGCCCGCACGTAAAAATGCTTATCTGTCCAGCAGCTCGCCGACCCGCACAAGTGCAAGAAGGGATACGCCTTTTTCTGCAAACGTCTCCTGAGCGCCTGCCTCACGGTCGACAACGGTCAATACCCGGTCGACGTGCGCGCCCGCAGCACGGAGAGCCTCAAGGCCGTAAAGGGCACTCCCTCCGGATGT
>JBAYQF010000210.1:0-3248 GCA_041677325.1 Methanoculleus sp. | reverse complement strand
GCCTGGGCGCGGCACGGGCGCTTGTAGGCATCAGGGATCCTGCTGTCGAACCGTTGATCCTGGCTCTCCGTGCCGCCCCTCCGGCCGTCCAGATGGGAGCAGCCGCAACACTTGGCAAGATCGGGAACCCGGCAGCCGTCGAACCGCTGATCGATGCGCTCCTGCTGGGTGATCGGCGCCTGGGACACGTCGTTGTGCGTGCGCTTGGCATGATGGGTGAACCGGCGATCAGGCCGCTCTTGCGTGTCCTCAAGAACGGGGATAACACGTCCCGGAAAGGTGCGGTCGAGGCGTTTGTGATGATCGGTGAGCCTGCGGCGCGCCTGCTCCCGGGTGCGCTCACCGACGAGCACTTCCGCGTCCGGGCGGGGGTTGCGGATGCTCTCGATCGCCTGAACTGGTCACCCTCGACGGCGGAAGAGACGGTTATCTACCTGATTGCAAAGGAGCGATGGAGTGATCTCGCCCGGTCGGGGGTGGTTGCAGTCGAACCGCTGATACAGGTGCTCGATGACCACGATGACAGCATCCGGCGGCGGGCGGCGAGGGTCCTCGGCGAGATCGGTGATCCGCGTGCGGTTTCCGGGCTCATGAACCTCCTCCACGACGACTTCTACAGTGTCCGGCGGGAGGTCGAGACGGCGTTTATCGCCATAGGGGTTCCGGCGATGGAGTCGGTTGTATCTGCACTCAACGATCCGGACGGCGACGTCCGGCGGCGTGCGGCAGACGTGCTCACCGAGATCGGGGATGCGCGGGTGATTGCGCCCCTTGAGCGCATCTCCGATGACGAAGACTGGTATGCCCGGAAGGCTGCAGAGAATGCGGTAGCACGGATCCGGGAGCGGACGGAGTAACTTCTTCTAGTCTTGCGGGACATCACTCCATATCCGCCCCGGGCAGTTCATCGCCCGTTATCCGGACCGCGGCGGAACGGCGGTGATGTAAATCACGGGGGAATATCCCTATCTCTTTCTTCGGCAATCCTAACCCCGCCTGTGCTCCCCGGAAACAGGGGCAGTGTATGGCGATAACAGAGGCGTGCCGTCCTCTGGAGCAAGTTCGTCTCTGTCTCTACCCGGTATGTCTCTTCCTATAGCCCCGCCAATTCGGTATATTCGTCCCTTCCCACCCGCCCTTCGGCCTCCTCCTCGCCCCCCATCCCTACTCGATAAGGTTTCTCCTTTGTACCCCTCCGCGTTCGAAGGGGGAGCAGTCATTGCGGTCTCCTCTGGAAAAACCGTATGTGGTTCTCCTCCAGAGTATCCCCGTGCTTCCGAAACACGACCGATCCCGGTGTAGATTGTAGGGTTCTGGAAACGGCGAAGAAGATCGCAGGAGAAACTGCGAATAGGTTTACAAAAACAGAGTATCTTCTGCCTCGCCAGTTCGATACGCGGCGTTGAACGCTGTAGCAGATACCGATTGGTGCAGGGCGTCAAAAACCTCGACACAGGGAGGGAAACGCCTATGGGGGAGCAATCACCGGGCGATAGGCGCCTTGAGGAGCTCCCCGCCGCGGTTGAGGATCTGGCGCACCGCATCATCGATCTGGTCCACACGCAGGATCAGGACCGCTCCATCCTTCCCCGAGTAGGCGTAGGCATACTCAATGTTGACCCCTGCATCCCCGAGGATCGATGCGATCTCCGAGAGGCCGCCGGGTTCATCGCGCATCTTCACGCCGATGACATCGGTGAACGATATGCGAAACCCGAGATCGGTCAGCGTCCGGTATGCATCATCCGGCCGGTCGACAAGTGCGCGAACGACCCCAAAGCCGTTCGCCTCAGCAATACTGAATGCAAATATGTTGATCTTTGCATCCCGGAGCGCCCCGGCAACTGCTGCAAGACGCCCCGGACGGTTCTCCGAGAAGATGGAGATCTGCTTGACAATATACGATTTTTCCATTACAATGACCTTCTGTCAACGATTTTCTTAGACTTGCCCTCGAACCGTGGAAGCGTTCCCGGTTCGACCAGTTCGGCGCTCACGCCCACGTTCAGCGAGCTCCGCAGACGGTGCTCCACGGCCTTCTTGATCACCATCAGGTCAGTGATCTTATCGGAGAACGCCTCTTTACTCACTTCTACCCGCACGAGCATGGAGTCGAGCGCACCTTTACGGTCAACGACGATCTGGAAGTGCCTGCCGACTTCGGGGACCTCAAGCAGCGCATGCTCCACCTGTGACGGGAAGACATTAATCCCGCGGACGATCAGCATATCGTCCACCCTTCCATGGACCCGGCCGATGCGCGGATGGGTTCTTCCGCAAGCGCAGGGTCCCTCCTCGATGGAGGTCAGGTCCCCGATTCGATACCTGACCATGGGAAGAGCCTCTTTTTGTAGCATGGTTATGGTCAGTTCGCCCTGCTCGCCAGGCTCCAGCACCTCGCCGGTCGCAGGGTCGACGACTTCCACCAGAGCAAGATCACCCCAGATATGGATTCCCTGCTGCTCGGCACACTCGGTGAACATCGGGCCGGAGAGTTCGCTCGTCCCGTATATGTCGTAGGCACGGATCCCGAGCCAATCCTCGATCCTCTTCCGCATCTGCTCCGACCAGGGTTCAGCGCCGAGGAAACCCAGGCGAAGGCCGGTATCGTCCTTGATTGAGACGCCCATCTTCTCTGCAACCTCTCCCATGTGTAGGAGATAGGACGGGGTGCAGGCGATGGCGGTGACGTGGAGATCCTGCATGAGTTCAATCTGTCGCTCGGTGTTCCCGACGCTTGTCGGAAGGACGGTTGCACCGACACGCTCAGCACCGTAGTGAGCGCCGAGGCCGCCGGTGAAGAGGCCGTACCCGTAACTCACCTGGATGACGTCTCCTCTCCCGAGACCGCACGAGGAGAATGCCCGCGCAAGCGATTCGCTCCAGTTCTGGATATCACGTTCCGTATACCCGACGACCGTCGGTTTCCCTGTCGTCCCGGAAGAAACGTGGTACCTGACCAGTTCGTTCTGCTCAGCAGAGAAGATTCTGTCCGGGTAGCCGTCCCGCAGGTCGCTCTTGTACATGAACGGCAGTTTTGCGACATCCTCAAGTGTCCTGATGTTGTCGGGGTGGATCTCGTGCTCCTTCATCCTGCGCCGATAGAAGTCGTTGAAACTGTAGAGACGGTATATCAGGGACTTGAGGAGCTTGAACTGGAGGCGCCGCAGCTCATCGAGCGGCATCTCCTCCGCCCGTGGGTTCCAGGGCACTTTCAGATCCCCCTCCGCCGGTCGATGACCGGTTTC
>JBAYQF010000209.1:0-3254 GCA_041677325.1 Methanoculleus sp. | reverse complement strand
GGGAACGAGGACAGAGCCGAAGAGGTGATCGCCTACATCGAGGATACGATGGCCGACCTTGAACGCCGGACCGGCGACATCCCCGAGGCGGAGCAGAAGCGCGTCTACATCGGCGGTGTCTCCTCCGCAGGTGCACACGGGATCATATCCACCGAACCCGCCTACCCGCCGTTCCTCTGGGTGCATGCAAAGAACACCGCAGCCGGACTCGGCACGGATCACGCCGACGTCGCAAAAGAGGCGCTTGTCAACTGGGACCCTGAGTATATATTCGTTGATCTCGGCACCCTCCAGCTCGACGGTAAAGGAGCAGTCGGGGAGTTGAAGAACGACGCAGCACTGAAAGGCCTCTCTGCGGTGAAGAACGGCCAGGTCTACGGTGTCCTCCCGTACAACTACTACTCAACGAACTACGAGGTCATACTCGGCAACGCCTACTTCGTCGGAAAGACCCTCTACCCCGACCGATTCGCTGACATCGACCCGGTGGAGAAGGCAAACGAGATCTATACCTTCTTCGTCGGAGAACCGGTCTTTGGCGACTTAAACGGCCAGCATGAGAACCTTGGATTCACAAAGATCCAGTTGTAGGATAGGGTAAAGAAAATCTAAACACAGAATAGGAGCGTGTAAGGAGATGCACTTTGCGGACGGGGTCATCCCCGAAGGCTACCTGGGATACGTGCGGAATAAGTACCTCTGGATCCTCGGGGGAATCATCCTCCTCTTCTTCCTCCTGATAGTATCCATATCGGTCGGTGCTGCAGGAATTCCTCTTTACGACGTCTTTTTATCCATCATACACGGCACAGCCGACCGAATCTCCGCACTCCTGCACCTCACCACGGTCTCAACCGAGAATCTCTCCAGCGTCGACCGGATCGTCTGGAACATCCGTCTCCCGCAGGCGCTCGCCGCGATCGCCGCCGGCGTAGGGCTCTCGATAGCCGGGGTTGCGATGCAGTCGATCCTCAGAAACCCTCTCGCGTCACCGTTCACGCTCGGCATATCGAACGCCGGGGCGTTCGGGGCGGCGGTCTCGGTCATACTCCTCGGCACGGGGCAGATGCATTCATCGGTCGCCAACGCCGTCACCCTGAACAACCCCTACATGACGACGATCGTGGCGTTCATCTTCTGCCTCCTTGCCACCGCCGTCATCCTGATCATCTCCCGTGTCTGCGGGGCATCGCCGGAGGTGATGATCCTCGCCGGTGTCGCCATATCATCCCTTTTCACGGCGGGGACGATGTTTCTGCAGTATTTCGCGAGCGACACCCAGCTCGCCGCGGTCGTCTTCTGGACGTTCGGCGACGTGAGTCGGGCGGGATGGCAGGAACTCGGGATCATGGTCGTCGTCGTCACGGGAGCGGTCCTCTACTTCATCATGAATCGCTGGAACTACAACGCCATCGATGCCGGTGATGAGACCGCAAAGGGGCTTGGCGTCAATGTTGATGCGATCCGGAACATCGGTATGGTTGTTGCGGCGCTCGTCTCCGCCGTGATCGTCTCGTTCCTCGGGGTCATCGGGTTCGTGGGGCTCGTCTGCCCGCATATGGTGAGAAGACTCATCGGCGACGACCAGCGTTTCCTGATACCGGGCTCCTGCGTGATGGGCGGGATCCTCCTCCTCGCCTCGGACACGGTCGCCCGGGTCATCGTAGCGCCCTATGTCCTCCCGGTTGCCGTGCTCACGGCGTTCCTCGGCGCACCGACATTCATCTACCTGCTCTTACGGGGGTACCGGCGATGATACTCGATGTCGAAGGCGTGGCGTTCACCTACCGGAGCGCTCCCGTAATCCAGGATGTCACGTTCGATCTCCGTCCGCACCAGATCCTCGCGATCCTCGGGCCGAACGGCGTCGGGAAGACGACGCTCCTGAAGTGTATGAACGCCATCCTGCAGCCGAAAGCGGGCTCGATCATGGTTGAAAATCTGGATCTCCTCACCGCGGACCGGATGGAGATCGCGCGAAGAATGGGCTACGTGCCACAGCGATCCGAAGCAGGCCGGGTAACCGCGTTTGACGCGATCCTCCTCGGCCGTCGGCCGCATATCCGGTGGGATGTGACGGAAACGGATCTCCGGATCGTCGAAGCGGCGATCCGGATGCTCGACCTTGAGGAACTCTCGCTCCGCTACATCGACGAGATGAGCGGCGGGGAGCTCCAGAAGGTGAGCATTGCCCGGGCACTTGTCCAGGAGCCGCGGGTCCTCCTCCTCGACGAACCGACGAGCAGCCTCGACCTCAAAAACCAGCTCGACATCCTTGAGATCGTGAGAAGTGTGGTGACCGACCACGACGTCGCCGCGGTGATGACGATGCACGACCTGAACATGGCGCTCCGCTACGCCGACCGATTCATCTTCTTAAAAGGCGGTGTTATCCATGCCGTAGGAGACTCCGGTGTGGTGACGCCTGAGACCATCGAAGCGGTCTACGGTGTTCCGGTGACGGTCGAGCACTATAACGGGTTTCGTGTCGTCGTGCCCCTGACACCCGAGAGGGGCTCCTGATCCCCCGGCATTTCCCCCCTTTTTGCACCGCGTGAACCCACCCGATAACTTATAAGCCCGTCGTCGTCGATACGCGCGGCGGCATGGTACTCGGGACGTTCTTCGAGATTGCCGGGACCGTCCTCGGGACGTTCGGATCGCTCTTCATCGTCTACGGGGCGGCGATCGCGATCATCGAACTCCTCGGGCGGGAGATGCGCATACGGGAGCGGAGTTACCGCGACATCCGGGGCGTGTTCACCATACGTATCCTGATCGGCCTTGAGTTCTTCGTCGCTGCCGATGTCCTGAAGACGATCCTTGAACCGACCCTCCAGGATCTCGCCGTTCTCGGGTCGCTCGTCACGATCAGGACGGTCGTGAGTTATTTCCTCGGAAAAGAGGTGAGCGAACCCCTGGTAGAAGAGAGGAGATGAGGCGGACAGGAGGATCTACAGCGGGTTCTTGAGCACCATCAGGTGCCTGTGGGCTTCATCGACGACCTTTCGTGAGTTCCCGAACGTTATCAGCTGTAGCGCTTCGTTGTACGGGAGCCACCGGTAGGCGATATGCTCATCGGAAAGCGTCACCTCCTCTTCCGGCGTCTCGATCAGGTAATAGACGACCTCCTTGTAGACCGTATGCGCCCGGCGCTGGAAGAAGTAGTGAACCACCTTGCGGAACCCGGGGATGAACTCTGCGCGGGTTATCCCGGTCTCTTCCTCAAGTTCCCGGAGCACCGTCTCCTTCTC
>JBAYQF010000208.1:0-3263 GCA_041677325.1 Methanoculleus sp. | reverse complement strand
TCAGGGCTTCCACCGCCGGGTTCCCGAGCAGCCGGAGCGCCTGGACGGCACCCTGTCGCATGGTGCTGTCGGCGTGTGGAAACGTCCCGATGAGGTGTGGGATCGCCGCGGGCCCCACCCGGCCGAGAGCGGTCGCCGCTTCCCGGCGGACACACCAATCCTCATCGCCAAGCCCCTTCATCAGCGGGAGCACCGCTGCTTCGCCGATCTCCCCGAGAGCCCGAACCGCTTTCCCCCGGGCTACAACATCCTCACTCTCAAGCAAGAGGGCAAGCCCCGCTACCCGGGCTTTCTCCTCTGTATCGATTGGTGCATCCTTTTCCTCCCCCTTCCTGCGTCCGAACCGGCTCCACAATCCCATCGACATCCTCCATACGATCGGTCTTCTCCGATGATGGTAGGTTGCAGGAGATTGTGTATAACCCTTCTGATATCCATCTAAAGCCCCGGGAGCAGGCTGTTACCGCCCGCCACCACCACCGCCCGCCGGCGGAACACTTATATGGCATGGGGCGGCATCCGGTCTCCCGGGAATTGTGCGCGAACCGGCCATGGGACTCCAGCTCCTCCATGTGCCCGCATACGGAGGCCCAAAGGCGGCGTCGGCGAGTGAATCGTTTGGGGCACAGAACAAGGATGGGTGGCCGCGTGGTTCTCCTCCCGGAAGACGAAACAAGGTGAGATGGATGTACGCAGATAAGACGATAAACTGTGTCGGTGCCTGTCAGTCGCCCATGCTCCTGATCGAAGAGGGTATGAAAGGGCTAGATAAAGGGCAGATCCTGCAGGTGACGGCCGACAGCAATGACCTTCTCGAGATGGTCAGGTCCTGGACTGCTGAGAGCGGGCATACAGTCGAGGAAGAATACGCCGCCAGCGGCGTAACGACCCTCCTCGTCCGCAAAGGAACCGCCCCGGCGGCAAAAACGGTGTAACCGCTCAGCACCCATAGATCAGGGTGAGGATGCTCTTTGCAAGATCGAGGCTCTTGCCCCGGTTGACCATGAGGGTGTCCAGACGCAACGCTCCTTCAAGGTCGACCGGGTCCCGGATATCCTGGATGAAGATGTCCACGAAGTCCTCGTAGAGACCGCAGGTTCCGGCGGATGAGGGCTCTTTTCCGAAAACCCGCATCAGGGCCGCCGCAGGGCCGCTGATCGGCGCATCACCGATGAACGGGCTTACCGCGATGACGTGCTGCCGGCGGAGTGCCTCCCGCACTCCGGCGCACTCAAGGATCGGGGATATGCTGGTGACCGGGTTGCTCGGGCCGATCACCACGGCATCGCTCGCCTCGATCGCCTTGATCACATCACCGGTCGCAACCGGCGGTTCGTCGAACCTCCGGGTAACGCCGTCGATCGATACATCCCCGCGATGCTTCACCCAGTATTCCTGGAAGTGCATCTCCCCTTCCGGTGTCCGGACATACGTTGTCACGGCGGAATCGGTCATGGGGAGAACGGTCGCCCTGATGTCCAGCATGCGACAGAGCAACCGGGTCGCCTCCGTCAACCGCATGCCGCCCCGGAGCATCTCGCCTCGTGCCGCATGGATCGCGCGATCCTGGTCGCCGACGGCGATGTACTCATCGATACCGAGTCGTGCGAGGAGGTCATGGGTGACATAGGAGTCGTTGCGGATCCCCCACCACCGGTTGGTGTCGAGGATGCCCGCAAAGAGGTACATGACCGTGTCGATGTCGGGCGAGAGGTGGTTCCCGGAGAGCCACGTATCCTCGGCTGTATTGACGATGACCGTGATCTCCCGTTCATCCAGCAGCTCGCGCATTCCACGAAGGAGCTTAGGGGTTCCGGTCCCGCCCGAGAGGAAGGTTATCATTGGATGGTTAGCGTATCAAATGCATCCGTATATGAATTTTCCCAATTCACGCCCGGTAAAAGGAGTTAAATGCCGCGATGGTGCCGGATCCGGAGGTTTTCGCCGGAGGCAACGCATACACGATCGGCATGGGGCGTCCTGATCTCATTCAACGGAGCACAAGAAGGGAAGGTGCAGGGATGCCCCTGCCCGGAGAGCGTGGAGAGGGTCATGGGTTGAGGGCGTAGATCCCATAGTTGAGGAAGGCCGCGAAACTCACCCAGAGGAAGTACGGGACGAGTAGAACCGTCGCCGGCACCGAGATCCGGTCGAAGGAGACTATCGTCATGAAGATCGCAATCCAGAGAAGCAGTATCACAATGAACCCGAAGAACGGTGCATGCATCCCGAAGAAGACAAACGACCAGAGAATGTTCAGGATCAGCTGCACGCCGAAGATCGCTGTTGCAACCTGCACGTGCCTGTGCCCCCAGCCCTTGCTCCAGACAAGGTAGAGCGCAACGCCCATGAGGATGTAGAGCACCGTCCAGACGGGGCCAAAGACCCATGGCGGCGGGGTCAGTGCGGGTTTTATGAGACCGGCATACCAGACGGAGAGCGCTGGAACCGTGAAGATCGAGCCGATCCATCCGGCCGCGAGACTGACCCCTATCGCCACGATGAACTGGATGATCCG
This sequence comes from Methanoculleus sp., assembly GCA_041677325.1. Lineage (GTDB taxonomy): Archaea > Halobacteriota > Methanomicrobia > Methanomicrobiales > Methanoculleaceae > Methanoculleus. The sequence goes on along the minus strand of JBAYQF010000208.1, from coordinate 745 downwards.
CATGCCGGTTGATGCCACACACGGGGATGGAGATACCTGAATAGTTAATCCTTTTGATCGAGGCAATAACGGTCAACCCGAACACTGGCAAGAAACCGGCGCCCCTCCGGAACCGGAAGGTATTTTCATCTTGCCGGGGCGAAGGGAGCAGAGCGAGAAAACCCCATCCTTCGGGATGAGGACGGGCGCGGCGGCGACTTTCGTCCCCTCACGTTCGTGTCGTGCGGCTCTTCTTTATTCGTCCTCGCCTTCGCCGGCGGGGAGAACCTCGCGAAGGGTGAACCGGAACACCGCACCGCGATCCGATTGCCCTTCCACCCGATCCTCGGCCCGGATCGTGCCGCCGTACCGCTCGATAAGGGTGCGGACGACGAAGAGGCCGAGTCCGTCGCCGTATCCACCGACCCACCCCCGTTCGAACCGGTAGAAGATCGATTCCTTCATGGGATCGGGTATACCCGGCCCGGTATCCTCGACCGAGACCATCACGCTCTCCCCATCGTAATCGTCCACACGGATGGTGATCCGGACATCCTGACCGCCGTACCTGACAGCGTTCCGGATAAGGTTCGTGAAGACCTCGGGGAGCAGGTCGTCCGCCCATACCTGTGCGGAGGTCTCTCCCGCAAACTCTATCGCGACGTCCGGGAAGGCGGCGATCTCGCTTTTGATGACAGCGGCAAGGTCGACCGCCTCGACATCGGGTGAATCGTGGTGGATGCGGCGGATCGTGGTGACGTTGCCG
>JBAYQF010000207.1:0-3266 GCA_041677325.1 Methanoculleus sp. | reverse complement strand
TGCCGCGACGATCGTCGAGTCCCTCACCCTCATCCATGGGCTCCCGATCGTCGTCCTGGTCTTCGTCGTGGCGCTCGGGGTCTCGCTTGCAACGGAGGTCTCCTCGAACACCGCTATGGCCGCCGTCCTGATGCCGATCATGGCGGTCACGGCCGTCAGCGTGGGCGTCAACCCGATCATCCTGATGATGACCGCTGCGGTCTGCGCCTCGATGGCGTTCATGCTCCCGGTCGCCACCCCGCCGAACGCCGTCGCTTACGGGAGCGGTTACGTCTCTGCAAGGGATCTCCTCCGGGCCGGCTGGGCGCTTGATATCATCGGCGTGATCCTCTGGACGGGCTTCCTCTTCACCCTCGTCCTCTGGGCGCTCGGTATCCCCCTCGATCTCCCCGTCTGGGCGGTCTGAATCCCTACTTTTTCTTCAGGAGGCAGCCGCCCGCCGCTGCTGCAACGATTGCTGCGAGCGGTGCGGCCGGTCCTGCCGCGGTCGGCGTGGGGCCTGCCGTCGGGGTCGTGGGGACCGGGGTTGCCGTCACCGTCGGGGTGGTTGCCGCAGCCTCGACGACGCTGAACGTGGTGCTTGCGGTGGCGCCGCCCTCGACCCATTCCACGGCCACGCTGTACTTGCCGGGCTCGAACCCGGCCGTATCGACCACAAACGACCAGGTGTTTGCACCCTCTTCTCCCCTCTCAACGACGGCTACCCCCGAGACTCCTCCGGGACCGGCGGGCGTGGACTTGTTCGTCGGCCCGAACCCGACCGGCGTCACCGTAATAAGCAGGTGGTTACCCGGGGCGAGGTTCGTCGTCCCACCGATGGTGACCGTCTCCCCAACGGCGACGATTCCGATCTCGCCGACACCCATCTCCTGCGCGGCGGCGGCGCTGCAGATGCATGCCGCGAGCACGAGCGCGACCGCGAGACCGACGAGCGTTTCGGTCATCATGCCTTCATTCACCTCATTCTCTCATCCTGCACGGCGGGATAAGAAGGTACCCCGGCCCGGAAAAAGCCCGCCTGATTTTTCTCCCCGGTAGTGCAACACTGGTCTACTATCCCCCGGGTGCAGACAATGCTTGATGACCAGCAATGGCAACCGGTGCCGGGAACCGTCGGCGCCGAGATCTACCCTTTCCTCCGGAAACCGGACGTCACCTGCTCGAACGCTTACCTCGTCCGGACGCCGGGCGAACTCCTGATCATCGATACCGGTGCCGATCCCGCCCAGATGGATCGGATCCTCGAACTGCTGGACGATCTCCTCCGGGAAGCCCCGCGCCCGATCTTCCTCTTCCTCACCCACTGCCATGTCGATCACTGCTTCCAGGCCATCCGGAACCCCCGGTTCCGCTCTCTCCCGGGCCTTCGCATCGCTGCAGAGGAGGCGGGCGCCCCGGCGCTCGAAGCCGGCGATGCGGTCCGGACGATTGCGGAACTCATGGGAAGGGTGATCGAGCCGCTCCCGGTCGCTCTCCCCCTGCTCACCCCCGGCGATTGCGAGACCCGGGAGGTAGACGGCACTGCCGTCCTCCACCACCAGCAGGTGCCGCTCCGTTCCGGGGATACCCTTACGGTCTACCATACCCCCGGGCATTCACCCGACAGCATCTGCATCCGGCTCGGCAACCTCCTCTTCATAGGCGACCTCCTCTTCTCCGCAAGCCCCGGGATTGCCGGGCTCTCCGGGTGGGATCAGCCGGCGTTGCTCGGGACGATAGGAAAGGTCCGGTGGATCTTCGCTCACGAACCCATCAGCCTCTGCTGCCCGGGTCACGGCAGGTGCATCCCGGCTGCGGCGATGCCGGCTCTCCTCGACCGGCTCGAGAGGGATGCTACGGAGCTCGCCCGCATAGGTCCCTTCGACCGGGAGCGGCTCGACGACTCCCTGGAACACGCCGTCGATCTGCTCCAGGAGGCCAACCGGGTCTTTGCAGCGGTCTCGGGACGGCTCTATGCCCTCGCCTACCGCCTCGAGGATCTCGGTGAGGACGAAGAGGCCCGGCGCTACCTGGAACTTCTGGAATCCGACCAGATCGACGGGGTTCTCGCAGATCTCTCACGGTTCGCCGATGAGTTCAATGCCGGAAAGAGACTTAAGGTCCAGCTCGTCCTCAAAGCCATTCAGGCGATCCAGCGAATCGAGGCCCATTTTACAGGTGACCGGCTGAACCATGTCGTCGATGCGGCGCTCCTCCGCCGGGCGGATCGCCTGCTCACCGATTTCATGAGCACGATCTTCGGCTACCGGGACACAGGTCATCTCACCCCGGCGGATCTCCCCTCAATCCTCCATGAGATTACCGCCGCGGTCTCGACGCCCCCGTTCTCGGACGAGGCGTTCATCGAGGCGGCGGATAACCCGGCGGCATACCGGGCGGAACTGGCCTGCCGGCTGGCCTACCTCCCGCTCCTGGAGGACGTTGCGCTCGTTCTCGATCTCGAAGGCTCCTTCCCGCAGGTGCTGGTCGACCGGGAACGGTTTTGCGACGAGATCGCCGGTGTTCTTGAGGATATGGCGGCCGTCGGCGCCCGGGAGATCCGGCTCGCCCTCCTGCGGAAGGGTGATGCCACGGGGCTCCTGATCGAGGGTTCCACCCCCCTGCCCTCCCGGAGGCTCCGGTTCTACCGGCGGAAGTTCGCCCTATCGGGTGCATCTCTTGCAGTATCCGGGAACGGCACCGGCCTCTTCCTCCTCCTGACCACCCCCGCTCCGGGATAAGATACTTATCTCCGGCCGCTGTAACCGGGTGAAATGGAGGGGATCTTCTGGTAGAGATGCAGCATGTCCCCGGCGCGGACCGCGGCCGGGTGGTGCTCTACGCCCTGAGCACCTGCGGCTGGTGCGCCCGGACGAAGGAACTTCTCACCGATCTCGGCGTCGGGTTCTCGTACGTCTACGTGGATCTGCTCGCGGGGGAGGAGCGCGACAGCGTGGTTCAGGAGATAGAGCGCTGGAACCCGCGACTCTCGTTTCCAACGGTCGTCATCGACAACGAAAAGGTGATCGTGGGGTTTCGGGAGGAAGAGATCCGGGAGGCGATCGGTGCCTGATACGATGAGCGGCGGGGAGGTGGACCGGCTCGCTCGACATCGAGACCGAGGCGGAAGCGGGGGGGTACCATCTCAACCCCGACCTGGAGTTCATCTGCGATCTCGTCAGGGGCCTCTCTGCGAACCGGGAGCGTTACGGCTACATCACCCGCCCCTGCAGGCTTGCATCGGGAGATCGGGAGGACGACCTCGACATCATCTGCCCCTGCGACTA
>JBAYQF010000206.1:0-3303 GCA_041677325.1 Methanoculleus sp. | reverse complement strand
GGAGATCGTCATATCGATGTGATTGCCATGAAGAAACGGACAGCACTGATTGTCGGGGTTGCCGCGGGCGTTATCGCGACGGCGGCCGGGCTCCTTGCCGCTCTCGGCTACCTCCCGGTCATTGCCGCGGAGCTCGTCGCGGTCGTCGCGTTCCCGGCTTTCGTCATCTTCATCGCACTGTGGTGGAACGCAAAATCCGGAGAAGAAGATATCCCGTTCATAGGATACTGACATGATCGAATACCTGCTCTTTGCCACCATCATCGGCCTGCTCTTCCACGGTATCCACCGGAAAGTCATCGCGAGGATCCAGGGACGGCCGGGACCGCCGATCTGGCAGGAGATCCTGCACACCCTGAAGTTCTCCTTCAAGGAGACCTGGATACCAAAGACAGCCAGCCAGACGCTCTTTATCGGGATCGTCTTCGTCGCCATCGGCATATGGAGCGGAGCCCTCTTCATCCTTCTCTCGGGAGGAAGCATCCTGCTCCTCTTTGCGGTCTACCTCCTCCACAAGATCGTGGAGCACGGGATGGGGCTCTCGACGGGCTCACCGTATACGAAGTTCGGGGCCATCCGGTCGGTCATATCGGCGGCGTCGGAACTGCCGCTCCTCATCACCGTCGTCGCGGTCTACTTCTTCACCCGCTCGCTCTCGATCGCGGATATCGCGGCCTACCAGGAGGTGAACGGCCCGCTCCTCATCATCGCGTTCCCGGCGGCCGTGGCGATGTACCTCGTGATCCTTTCCAAGATGCACTACGGGCCCTTCTCGATCATCGAGGCGAAAGAGATCGTGAGCGGCAACATGACCGAGCACTTCGGGGTCTGGCGCGCCGCACTCGAGGTGGCATACGCCCTCAAGACCTACGTCCTCCTCTACGCGTTCGTCCTCATCTTCATCGGGGCATTGCCGCTCTGGCTGACGCTCGTCCTGATGCTCCTCGTCCTGGTATCGCTCTCGTTCATCTGCGCGGTCACTCCCATGCTCTCTCCCTACGATACCGTGACGATTCAGAGCCTGGTGACGGGCGCGCTCGTCGTCTACATCATCATCCTCGGGGTGGTGATGGGATGAGCGTGCTACGGCTCCTGATCATGGCGGGAGCGGTCTTCTATATCGGGGTATTCCTCGTCCAGGCCGTCGAGAACGTGAGCGTGACAGGCCAGGCGATTGCGGGCATCGTCCTGCTCACCGTCACCATCGCCCTCACATGGATGCACGACGAACTCACCCTGAAACGCGCCGAGATGGCGCTCCTCTGGGTGATGGTGCTCGGGTTCCTCATCTACGCATTGGCAAAAGCCCTGGGGGTGCTCGCATGAAGTACCTCTACGAAAAGGATCTTCGCCAGATGAAGTACACCATTCTCACGAGCACAAGGCACGACGAGACCGTCCGGGCGATTGCACAACGCCTCGGGATGAGCGATGCGAAACTCCGCAGAGCACTGATCCGGAAGCTCGATATGTCCTTCCTTGAGAACCTCGAATCCCGGTGGCAGATGGGGCAGAAACACGCAGACAACGGCGATCCGGTTGCAGAAGAACTCGGGTGCGAACTCTTCACCCGGTTCATACCCCTCGTGGATACAGAGACGATGCAGACGATATACAGCGACATAACAGCAATGACACAGGATACACCCCTTGATGAGGCGATCCGGAGAGGAAAAGAGCGGGTCAGGGAGGTGATCCTCTCATGAGGAAGATCCTCCAGGAGATCAAGAACGCCGTTCGCTCGCGGTCGATCCACGTCAGTTACGTCGACGTCGGGTCATGCAACGGCTGCGACATCGAGGTGCTCGCCTGTCTCGCGCCACGCTACGACATCGAGCAGTATGGGATCTACGTCCACAACAACCCGCGGGAGGCCGACGTCCTCCTGGTGATCGGCTCCGTCACCCCCCAGTGGGTGGACAAACTCCGCGATATCTGGGACAAGATCCCCGAACCGAAGGTTGCCGTCGCCATAGGAAACTGCCCCATATCGGGGTGCGTCTATGCCCGGAGGGGTACCTTGACGAGTCCGCCCGTCGAGAAGTATATACCCATAGCGGCGTCGGTTCCGGGTTGCCCGCCCCGCCCGACGGAGATCCTCTCCGCCATCCTCTCGGTCGCGCCGCTGATATTCAAGGACTACGAGGAGAGAAAGCCATGAAGAAGACCGTCGACGTATCCATCCCGCTCGGCCCGATGCACCCCTGCTGGAAGGAGCCCGTCCGTATCAAGTGCGAGACGGCGGGCGAGCGGGTGCTCCGCACCGAGGTCGAGCTCGGGTACATGAAGAAGGGGATCGAGCGGATCATGCGCGGCCGCCCCTGGCAGGAGGTGATGTTCCTTGCAGAACGGGTCTGCGGCATATGCTCGGTCATCCACAATATGGTCTTCATCGAGACGATGGAGAAGATCGGCGATATCGCCGTTCCGCCGCGGGCGGCCTATCTCCGGGTCGTCGTGAACGAACTCGACCGGATAGCAAGCCACATCCTCGCGAACTTCTCCTACTGCTACACAATCGAGCACGAGACGCTCGCGATGTATCTCCTCAACACCCGGGAGACGGTGCTCGACAACCTGGAGCGGATAACGGGCTCCCGGATCAACACCGCCTACATGATACCGGGCGGCGTCCGGTTCGACCTCCTCCCCGAGGACGCCGCGGTGATGCTTGCCGACCTCATGAAGGTGGAGGAGGAGATGAAGCGGTATACCCGGATCTTCGAGACCGGACCGCTGATCGCGCTCAGGAGCAAGGGGATCGGGTACATGAACCGGGAAGAGGCGATCCGCGCCCACACCGTCGGCCCCACCGCCCGGGCGAGCGGCGTCGAGGACTCCGATCTCCGCCTCCGCCACCCGACCTACCGGGCGCTCGGGTTCACGCAGGTGACCCGGACGGAGGGCGACAACTTTGCCCGGGTCATGGTCAGGTTCCAGGAGATCTTCCAGAGCATCGACCTGATACGGAAGTGCGTGGACACCCTCCCCGAAGGCCCCATCCGGGGCGGCGGCCTCTGTAAAGCGGGCACGGCCTCCTACAGCGGCGAGGCGCCCCGGGGCGAGTTGACCTACACCATCACGACCGACGACTATGGGAGAGTGGTCGATATCACGATCCGGACGCCCTCGATCATGAACGTCGAGGCCTGCGCCCACGCGATGATCAGCGAAGCCACATCGATCGCCGACGTGACGTCGACGTTCATCAGCAGCGACCCCTGCATCGCGTGCAACGAGAGGTAAGAGATGCGATCGATCATCTACTACGTGCGGGAGTTCCTCCGGCCGGAATGGATCCGG
>JBAYQF010000205.1:0-3333 GCA_041677325.1 Methanoculleus sp. | reverse complement strand
CCTGAAGAGTTCCTTACCCCAGGCAAGGAACCCGAAGGCGCCAATCACCGCAAGGTAGAGAAGGGGATTTATCGCATCGGTAACCACCCAGTCAGCCCACTCCCCGACGAGATAGGCATCGAGCCCCAGTGCGCAGAGGGCGAGGAGCTCAACGAGCCCGAACCCGACCGAGAGGAGGAGGCCGACATATATGAAAGGCATACCGTCCGCTGCACCGCTGGAGAGTTTCCTGGCCCCGGCCAGGAGAACAGCTCCGACCACAAGCAGCACGAACCCGGTGAAGAGATCCCCGGGGATGAGGAGAGCCTCCAGACATTGCACCGGACCGAAAGCGGCCAGGACGAACTGGAGCAGCCCGAAGGCCACGTAGAGTACCCCGAGCACCGCTCCAAAGAGAATTTTTATTCCGTTACTCATTGTTTATGCACCTCCGATGAAGAACGGGGCGAGATGTCCGACGACGAACGCCAGGACCCAGGCAACGACGAGGCCGTAGGCGACCGAGAAGCCCGCCCATTTCCATGACCCGGTCTCTTTCTTGATGACGCCGAGCGCCGCGACGCACGGCATGTAGAGCAGCACGAAGACCATCAGGGCAAGGGCTGTCGCCGCGGAAAGACCCGGATCCACGAGGAGCGCCTCGGTGAGCGTCTCTTCCCCGCCTCCGTAGAGGACGCCGAGCGATCCGACGACGACTTCCTTTGCGAAGAACCCAAAGACCAGCGCGACCGCAACCTTCCAGTCGAACCCGAGCGGAGCCACCAGCGGCTCTATCAGGTGTCCAAGCATCCCTGCAAAGCTCTCCGCGCTCCCGTACTCGACGCCGTAGGGGAAGGACGCCAGGGTCCAGACGACCACGGCGCCGAGAAGGATGATCGTCCCGGCTTTCCGGAGGTACAGCGATCCACGGCTCCACATATGCATGAGGCTCGTCATTGCTGTCGGAATCCGGTAGGGCGGCATCTCCATGACGAAGGGTGAAACATCGCCCGGGAGGATGGTGCTCCTGAAGAGTTTTGCGGAGGCGATAGCGACAACGATCCCGAGGACATAGAGAAAGAACATCACTCCCCCGGCCCGAGCCCCGAAGAACGCACCTGCAAAGAGGACGTACACGGGGAGTCTCGCGCTGCAGGACATGAACGGGTTTACGAGGATCGTGAGCAGCCGATCTTTCTCGCTCTCGATAGACCGCGTGGCCATGATCGCAGGGACGTTGCACCCGAACCCGATGAGCATCGGTATGAATGCTTTCCCGGGCAACCCGATGGCATAGAGCGGTCGATCCATGATGAACGCAGCACGCGCCAGGTAGCCGCTATCCTCAAGGAATGCGAGGATCAGGAAGAGTATGAAGATGTTTGGCAGGAACGTGAGGACGGCCCCGACACCACCGATGACGCCGTCGCCGATGAGCGAACCCAGCCATGCAGGCTCGATCGAGGTGACCGAGACCTCGGCAAGCCAGGCAAAGAGCGCTTCTATCGCGGTCATGAAAGGGGCCGCGACCGTAAACGTCAACTCGAACGCTCCCCACATCAGTGCAAGAAAGATCGGGATACCGAAGTATCGGTTGGTGACGACACGGTCGACCATATCCGAGAATGTCGTGCCTCCGGCATCGGTGCGGTGGACCTGCGGCAGGATGGCGGAAATCGCCTCGTAACGCTTGTCCGCCATCACGGCCTCGTACTCGTCGGCATCGATGGAAGAGAGGATACTCTGCACGCAGGCGGAGGCGGGTCCCTCCTGGACCTTCGATGCGACATTCTCATCCCCTTCCAGGAGTTTGACGGCGAGCCAGCGGAGGGGATAGCGGTTCGCAAGGTTCCTGTCGACCAAAAGGGCACCCACAAGCTCCGCGATCTTCGCTTCCACGTCGTCGCCGTAGCCGATGGTGTGCTCGTGGTGAGGGGAGGTCTTTACCTCCCGAATAGCGGCTTTGAGGAGATCGTCAAGCCCTTCGCCCCGGGTTCCGACCGTACGAACGATCGGGATCTCAAGAAACTCCGAAAGCCGTGCCCGGTCGATCGCATCACCCTGTGCTTCGGCTATATCGGCCATATTCAGGGCGATGACGACCGGGACCTGGAGTTCAGAGAGCTGTGTCGTCAGATAGAGATTCCGCTCCAGGTTTGTCGCATCTACAACCTGAACGACGACATCCGGCTTCTCATCGAGGAGAAAATTCCTTGCGATGATCTCGTCTGCGGAGTACGCGGTCAGGCTGTAAGTCCCGGGAAGATCGACGATCTCGATCTCGTAACCGTCGCGGCTGACCCGGCCGGTCTTCTTCTCTACGGTCACTCCGGGCCAGTTCCCGACATGCTGGCGGGATCCGGTGAGTGCATTGAAGAGCGTCGTTTTCCCGACGTTGGGGTTGCCGGTGAGTGCAATCCGGATCTCTGTCATGCAGTCTCTCCCGGTTCTCCAACGAGTATCTTCATCGCTATCCCCCGCGAGAGGGCGTACCGGGCATCACCGACCGAGACGATGAGCGAACCCCGGTCCGCACACTGCACCCGTACCCGTGCATCAGGGCAGAAACCCATCCCGAAGAGGCGTGTTTGCATCCCTTTGCCCGCCCGGACTTCAGCGACCGTCGCCTCGGCTCCGGCAGAAAAGAGGGCAAGCGGGCAGACGGCTCCCATTACCCCTCCTCCGGGATGACCTCAATGAGGCCCGCCTCGGCACGCCTCAGCGAGAGGGTGTATCCTTTCACCCGGTACTCGACGGGATCGCCGAGCGGGGCGGTCCTGACGGCCTCCACATCCGCCCCGGGCACCATGCCCATGGCGAACAGCCGTTTCCGGAGTGCTCCGGAAGCGCGGACGCCGACGACGCGGCATCGGCAGGCGATAGCGATGCGATCGAGGGTGGTTGCCGCTTCACGCGGCAAGATGTTTCGATCCGATGTTTCCATGGATCATACTCTCTTGTTTGGTCGGGATAATCTCACGCCGAAACAGTTTCGATTTCGGCGCAGTTTCCCGAAAAATGTTAGGAAATCCCGGGGAAAACCGAATGTCCCCGGTATCAGCGGAGTCGACCGAAGTTAGGGAGCCCTAAAGATGATATACTCCGGCAGCGGACATTCCTATACTGTGCGGAATTTGAGCAGAAAAGCGGAAGATTATCTCGAGGCGATCCTCAACGTATCTCTTGAGAAAGGCTACGCAAAGACAAAAGATATCGCTGCAGAGCTCTCGGTCAGACCCCCGACAGTCGTCGAGATGGTCAGGAAACTCGATGCGATGGGGCTTGTCACGCACCGCCGGTACGAGGGGGTAACCCTGACACCCGAAGGCCGGAGCATTGCCGAAGTCATCAAAT
>JBAYQF010000204.1:0-3350 GCA_041677325.1 Methanoculleus sp. | reverse complement strand
TCGATCGGAAGCAGGCTCTTACCATTGCCGGGGTGACGATCGCCTTGATAGCGGTTCTCCTGGTCGGAGGATTCCTCGTTATGAGTTACCTGGAAAACCAGCAAGTCGCGGTGTTTCGCGACCACATATCGGCATCGGAGGCCGATCTCTTCCAGGTTCACGGCAGGATCTCCGCGTACATGCAGACCCCTACGGACGATCTCCTGGCTGCCGGGTGCGATGACCGTATGCGGGAGTTTGCAGCAATCGCGAGGTACGGCAGGGATGTCACCGCCTACCACCACCGGATCGTCGCGGCCGATACCGTTCCCGAAGCATACACCGGGGCGCAATCGGCCTATATTCAGGCGCTTGACAGCTTGAATAACGCGTTCTCTTTCTGGTTGTCGGCCGCGACCGCCTATGATATGCGGGACTATGCTGCGGCAAACCGGAACCTTGCAGAGGCGGATAGGGCATGGCAGGGGTATACCGCCGCGATCGCCGATTATGATCGCGAACTCCGTGTTGCAGAAGAGGGGGCGGAAGTTCCGCCCGAGCAATGAACCCTCCCTCCCGTGTTGTCCCGCTCGCCTCGTTACACGAGGTACTTCTCGGGGATGTAGATGGTGATGGTGAGCGATTCCAGCGATTCGGAGCGGATGGTGAAGTAGTAGTCGTCATACCCTTCCCGGATGATGAACTGTTCTTCTTTCTTGTCTGAATCCTTATCGGGGACGAGGATGTCGTTTCGGGAGTACTGGATCTCCCTGACAATCCGGTTCGGGTCATGAGGGCTGCGGATCTCTATCGCGAGCCATGGGTACTCGTTCATCGCCGTCGCGCTCACGTTGACCGCCCAGTAGGGATAGGCGATGTGATAGACCTCGGTCGCAAGAATACGGGGAGGATACTCGGATTTTACCTCCGCGTACCTCACCAGTTTTCCCGAGACCTGAACGTCGATCGGCGATCTCATCATCGTCGTCGTGGGTGTCGGGGTCACGATGTGGTAGGTCGCGGGGTCGACGAATTCCAGGCTCTGCGGTTGATTTGCCCCTCTGGGGGGGGTGTACGGTGTCGGGGCGGGTTGATTTCCTCCCGCCGCCTGTACATCCGTCGGTGCGGGTGTTTGAGGGGCCGGCTGCGCGTTCGCGGCATCCTCCTCTGCCGTGCAGCCTCCGGCAATGACGACTGCAACAAGGAGGATCAGGACAGGGATATGGCGCCCTTGCATGTTGATCTCTTGTTTGCAGGCGCTATTAGATGTTATCCATCGATGCCGCCGCTCTATAGCAGCCCGAAAAAAGTGCCTGGTGGGGGTTCTTCACGTCCCCTCGAAGGCTTCCATGGCGATATCCCTGAGTTCCTCACCCGATCGTTCGAACTCCCTCTCCACCTCGGCGATGCCTGCCGGATCGCCGAGTTTCAGCAGGGCGGCAGCGGTCAGCGCCCGGCAGCACTCTGACCGGCTGGTCCGGAGGGTGCCGACCAGCGGGTTGACCGCCCGCCGGTCGCCGATCTCGGCAAGCGCCCAGATTGCTGGATTCTTGATCTCGTCGTCTGCGGTGAGTACGACCCCGATGAGCGGCTCCACTGCTGGAGTTCCGGTCCTGGCGAGTGCCATCGCCGCGATCCACCGTGCATCGCTGTTGCTGGCAAGCAGCACCCGCACCAGCGGCCCGACCGCCGGCACCCCGATCGTCCCGAGGACGTTGATCGCCTGCAGGCTGCTGTAGGTGTCGGCGGTGAGCATGGTGTATACGAGCTCCCGGATCTCCGTGTTCTCCTCCTGTACCCCTCTCCTTTCGATGGCCTTTTGCATCTCCTTCACCGCCCGGTGCGAATCGGGGATGCCCCGGAGGTACAATAAGCCTTTACGAAGCAGAATCGCCGTGCGGTACCGTCGAGCATACATTCTTATATCCCCGACCGCCCACGGCGGGCTGGTGTACATCGCTGTTCATCCGTGCTGATAGCCCCTTCACGTTTGCGCGAGGCTCTTCTGCTCAACACGTCGGTCACGGCGCCTGCCCATGTCGTCTGCCGCTACACTGTCACGACTTCTCCGGTTCTCCCTGTTCCTTCGGGATACGCGTCGCCGCCGCCATCATCCCGATCACCCGACCGTCTTCCGTCGCGATCGGTGTCCCGAGGAGATCCACCTGGAACTCCGCGCCGTCCTTCCGGATGCCGGTCTGTTTGCCGTGCCAGTGGTTGCCGCCGAGAACCGTCCGGACAATCATCCGGATCTCATCGGGGTGTTCCCAGAACCCGGGAAAATACGACCCTCGCACTTCTTCCGCGACCGGATAGCCCCAGAGGGCGAGGTATGCAGCGTTTGCATAGGTCACCAGACCGTCCAGGTCGAGGAGTGCAATAGCCCGCCGGGTGGAGGCTATCGCACGATCCTTGATGAGGAGTTCCTGTTCCTGTCTTCGCAAGTCGGCGATATCCACGAGGAGGAGACGGTAGGTCCTGGCCTCTTCGGTGATATCTTCACAGGTAACATACTCCGTCCCGTCGGGGAGGGTGACGGCGCGGGAGAGGATCGTCTTTTTCCCCCCGTCCCGGGCCCGGGCTACAAACGTCCGGGGCCTGACCTGACCCGGAACCGACCGCTCAAGGTCCGATCGCCAGGCTTCAAAGGCCTCTTTCCGGCAGTCCTCGCCGGGGAGGATCAACCGTGCCCAATCCTCGGCGATGGGCGTATCGTCCGGATCGTAACCGAAGATCTCAACGAACCTCCGGTTGCAGTAGCAGAATTGCTTCTTGTGGTCGATGAGCGCGACCCCGAAGGGGGATGAATCGATCATCCCGCGGAACCGCACCCCGCTCAACCGGAGACGTTCTTCGGTTTCGCACCGAGCAAGCGCTATGGAAGCCTGCCGGATGAAAGATTCAATGATCTCCCTGTTCTCAACCTCCTTCCCGGAAGGGAGGAAGACGCCCGTAATACCGTAGAAGCGGTCCCGCCAGACCAGCCCTGTGAGGCAGATCTTCACGATATCGAATCGATCGAGGATCGCCTCGCAGATCTCCTCCGGGATCGCCCGAAAGCAGAAGTCGTGAAACGACATTGAGGATGGTTCGGGACGGAGGACGAACTCTTGCAGACCGCGCATCGAGAGAGGAGTCAGGTTATAGGGAGCCTCAAACACAACGGTGGCAGGGAGGATCAGGCCGACCGGGTCCCGTCCAAGGAGTTCGGTGAGTCCCTCCCGGAACCCCTCACCCGAAACTGCCCGGATGGCGAACCGGTGTTCTGCCTCGCCGTAGAGGAGGATGTAGGCGTACCCTCCCGGCACGAGCTCCACGAGACGGTCGACAATGTACTGATAGATATCCTCCGCCGGTTGCAGGTCGACGAG
>JBAYQF010000203.1:0-3365 GCA_041677325.1 Methanoculleus sp. | reverse complement strand
TCACCATCGACGACGGCATGGACCTGATCTACCGCATCCACACCGAGCGGCAGGAGGTGCTGGACTCGGTCATCGGCGGGTGCGAGGAGACCACGACCGGCATCCATCGGCTCCGTGCGATGGCGCAGGAAGGAGCACTCAAATTCCCGGTCATCGCCGTCAACGACACCCCGATGAAGCACTTCTTCGACAACGTCCACGGCACCGGCGAGAGTTCGCTTGCGTCGATCATGATCACGACGAACGTCCTCATCGCCGGCAGGCGGTTCGTCGTCGCCGGATACGGATACTGCGGCCGCGGGCTCGCGCAGAAGGCCCGGAGCCTCGGCGCCCGCGTCATCGTGACCGAGATCGATCCCCGGCGGGCGCTCCAGGCGCACATGGATGGGTTCGACGTCATGACGATGGATGAGGCGGCGCTCCTCGGCGACATCTTCGTCACCACCACCGGGAACACGAGCATCCTCACGGGGCAGCACTTCACGAACCTGAAAGACGGGGCGATCCTTGCGAACGCCGGCCACTTCAACGTCGAGATCGACGTCGACTGGCTCGCGGCACACGCGGACTCCACCGTCCACCGGGACGGCATCGATACCTACATCCTCGGCGGCAAGGCCATCCACATCCTTGCCGAAGGAAGGCTCGTGAATCTCGCGACACCGAAGGGCATGGGACACCCCATCGAGGTCATGGACCTGAGTTTCGCCGTCCAGGCTCTTTCCGCTGAGTTCATCGCGAAACACGGCCGTGATATCGCTCCCGGTGTTCACGACGTTCCATCCGCAATCGATGAGGCTGTGGCACGGTTGAAACTCGATGCGCTCGGCCTCTCGATCGATCGGCTGACGTCCGAGCAGGAGACTTACATGAGCAGCTGGACGATCGGGACATAGATCATCCCTTTTTACCCGGGAAGATTCGGTGTAAATCTACGGCGAGGAGAGACGGATCCGTTCGAACCGGGTGTGCCGTCACGACCTAGCGAGTATTCCCACCGCCATCCATCCGCACCATGAACCCGTGGCTGCACCCGGAGCATCGGTACTGTGCGTAGAGACCGAGTTCGGCGGCATTGACGACCCCGATATACACTCCCGGGGATCCGCACCGGGGGCACACCGGTTTTTTACCATCGAACCGGCGGCCGCATCGGAAGCATTGGTGGGGGGTATATATCTTCAGGCCGGCGGCAATGGTATCCTTGATGTGGCGTCGACTCCCGCAAAAGGGGCAGAGAACGCGCGCATCGGTCACGTCATCATTCGAAGGGCATGTGGTCCCCGGCCTCCTATCCGATCCGCGCACACGGCAACCCATCCTGCTTTGCATGAAGTCGTTATCATTTAGTACGGTGTTTTTTGGCATTTTAACCTCTTATTCGGGATTTTCGGCAGATCAAAACCGGCCGACCCCGCACTGTTTCATACATCGGTGTTGTGCTACCGACGGCTTAATGATACCTATAGATATCTCATGGTATCTCATTGGAAAAATAAAAACAATGTAATATAATCGTTCAAATGGAATCTCTGAGTGGAATAATGGGCCTCTCCGACAGCATCTCAAGCAAGCAGGTGGGCGTACGGCTGCCGGGCCACCTCTACCGGTGGCTGAAAGATAAGGTCGATAACGGTGAGTACTCGAATATGGCCCAGTCGGTCATTGGGGAACTGACAAAGGTCAAGACGCTTGAAGGAGCTCGATGCCGGGAGGCTCCTTCATATGACATCTATGAGAGCGAACCGCTCGTCCGTATGGTGAACGAGCGCATCGAAGGGGTCCGCCGCGAGCTCCTTGATGAAGTGAAACGGCGACGTACCTGATCTTCAATCATCTACCCGGCCGGGTGCATCCTTCTGCGGCCGTAAGGAGCGCGCGAGGCGGAAAATCTTCTTATTCCGGTCCGATCGACACGAAAACCATTCCCGGACCTTCTTTTCTCTCGTTTCGGCACCGCCTGCCTGCAGACCAACCGTCCTACCGATACCCCACACTTTGCCCATCTCCGGGTGGCGGAGTTCCGGAGACAGCGCATACTTTTTTATACTCGTCGAGCCGGTAAACCAAATATCGTTTATATTGGCTCTAAATAGGCTAAATTAAATATGCCGTGCTGTAATCCTTTATGGACAAGGTGTCAGTATCATGAAAGTCCCTACTCAGGCAACCCTTGTTGCCGTATGTCTTCTGATGATCGCCGGTCTCCTGGTCGCGGGATGCACGACCACTGAGCAGGCACCCGAAACGACGACCCTGACGGTCTTTACGGCCGCATCGCTCACGGGAGCCTTCACGGATATCGGCAAAGCCTATGAGGCACAAAACGAGAACGTCAAGGTCGTCTTCGCCTTCGACGGTTCACAGACCCTCCGCACCCAGATCGAGCAGGGCGCGAATGCGGATATCTTCGTCTCCGCGAGCACAAAGCACATGCAAGCGCTCCAGGACGGTGGGTTTATGGATGACAGTACCGTAACTCCGTTCCTCGGGAACAGCCTGGCCCTGATCGTCCCGGTCGAGAACCAGGCGGGGATCACCGGTGTTGCCGACCTGAATAAACCGGGCGTAAAACTCGTCATCGGCACCAAGGACGTTCCCTTCGGTGATTACACCCGGCAGATGCTCGACAAGATGGCCGCCGATCCGGCCTACGGCCAGGCCTACAAGGACGCCGTGCTGGCTAACGTCGTCTCTGAGGAGACAGCGGTGAACTCCGTGGTGCCCAAGCTGGCACTCGGCGAGGCGGATGCGGCGATCGTCTACAAGTCGGATGTCTCCAAAGACGACCTGACGAAGGTGACCCGGATCGATATCCCGACCGAGTACAACGTCGTGGCCACCTACCCGCTCGGCATCCTTGCGGAGTCCCCGAGCAAGACCCAGGCAGCGTCATTCATAGCATTCGTCCGGGGTCCGGACGGCAGCGCGGTTCTTACGGAATATGGTTTTGACCCAATCTCCGCCTGAACGCGGAAGATCTGCGTCCGGCAGCCAGACAGTGTTGAGAAGGGCGGTTCTCACTCTTCTCACCGCCGCCCTTCTTGCGCTCTTCCTCCTCTTCATCACGCTGCCGGTAGCCTCACTCTTCCTGAAGATATCGCCTGAGGCATTCCTCAGTTCGCTCACCGAACCGGTTGTACTCGATGCGCTCTCGCTCTCCTTCGTCACCGCGATGGTGAGCACGGTGATCGTCGTCCTCTTCGGGACGCCGCTTGCCCTGGTGAACGCCCGCCACGACTACCGGGGCAGGGAACTTGTCGACACCCTCACCGATCTTCCTATCGTCCTCCCGCCGGCGGTGGCGGGTCTCGCGCTGCTGATGGCCTTCGGCCGCCGGGGCGTGGTCGGGCAGTACCTCGATC
>JBAYQF010000202.1:0-3396 GCA_041677325.1 Methanoculleus sp. | reverse complement strand
CGATCGAGCCCGCGTCGAGGAGGGTTGCGGTCTCCCGGATAGGATCCCCTGCAACCGGCGTTCCATCTGCCGAAAGAAGGGTGAGGCTTGGCCCGCAGGCTGCACAGGCGATCGTCTGAGCGTGGTGGCGGCGGCACGACGGATCGGTGTACTCGCTTTCACAAGCAGAGCAGGCCGGAAAATCCAACATCGACGTCCGTTCCCGGTCGTAGGGGATGGTGGTGATGATGCTGTATCGCGGCCCACAGTTGACGCAGGACGTAGCCCAGTATCCCTCGTATCTACTCCCTTTCGCGAAGATATCGGTGATGCAGTCGTCGCATATAGCGACATCGGTCGGGATGAACCCCGAGAGGCTCCCGGAATCGCTTTCAAGGATGGTAAACCCTTCTCTCTCTCTGTCGCGCAGATTCTGGACATCTACGGAATCTATCTGAGATAGCGGTGTTCCTCTTGAAACCGCCTCCAGAAACTCCTCAAAACGGTTGCCGGATGCATGGATCTCCACCTCGCTCCCGAGGTTTTTGACCGTCCCCCTGATCCCGAATTCCCGCGCTTTTGCATGGACAAAGGGACGAAATCCGACTCCCTGGACGATGCCCCGGATGATTATTGTGCCACTGGTACGCATTGAGATTTCAGCAAAAATTTATGCAGTTATACACCATATAACAATAGGGTATCGCAGTGACGGGACATATTAAAATTCTTAACGATCCAGTTGAACTGGTTCCTCTTCTCATTACGTTCAATAATGCCGATTATAAAAAGATCTACGAGCTCCTGAACAAAGCCTGGCTGACCGAAGAAGACCTTGCGGCGCATGCCGCCCCCCCCATAGTGGCCGAATGCCTCTCTGTTCTCAAGAAAGGGAACCTCGTCGAGGAGCAATGGCGGATGCCGGAACCCGGGGAGAAGCCGACAAAGGAGTATCGCGCGACATACAGTAAGTTCCGGGCCAGTTTCCAGTGTTCCATGGGCGATATCGGGGATCTGTTGCACATCGCCGTCTCAAACGACGAGGGTCTCCGCACGATCGTCGACTCGGTTGAACAGGAGATCGTGGCCGGAACCACCTCCATCGGTGATATATCCCGAAAATACGGGATCAGCCCCATCTTCGTCAAGGGGCTGGCAAAGAGGATCCCCGGTCTTGACGTGAAAGGGCAGGGAATGGTGTTGCTTGACCGACTTCACTGAAGATCCTCTGTACATCATCCTGCGCAGCAAACGAGAAGCCACGCGTTTCCAGATCCTCGTCGAGATCGCCGAGCACCAGCCGGCCATACGTCAGCAGGAGATCGCCACGAAACTTGGCGTGACGCCGCAGGCGGTCTCCGAGTACATCCGGGATCTGGTGGATGAAGGATTCGTCACCGCTCATGGTCGGGGCCGCTACGAGGTGACGAAGAACGGGATCGAGTGGGTCCTGCACCACGCCGAGGCACTCGAGGCGTATGCCCGCCACATCACCCGAGAGATCATCCAGCAGGTGGCGGTCTGGACGGCCATCGCCCGGGATGAGATCCAGAAAGGAAATACGGTCGGGGTTCTCATGCAGGACGGCTGGCTCTATGCGACAAAGGAGGAACAGACCGCTACCGGCCTTGCGATCATGGATGCGGCACCGGGAGAAGATCTCGGCGTCGCCCAGTTGAACGGTATCATCCAGCATGAGGAAGGGCTCATTCACGTCTGCAAGGTGCCGCGGGTTGAGCGGGGCGGGTCACGGCAGGTCAGCGCGGATCTTCTCCGGGAGGCCATCCAGGGCGTTGAGATGGTGGGAGCCGTTGGCCTTGAATCCTACGTGGCCCTCAAAAAGGCGGGAGTCGAGCCGGATATGTTTTTCGGCTCAAGAGAGGGTGTCGTCGAGGCGGCGTTTCACGGCCGGGAATGTGCAATTTTTATCGTCGATGAGGAGTTTACTGATTTCCTCAAACGTCTGGAGACGGTAGGCCTCGCCTACACGATCCACGATCTGATCCCGTCATGAAGATCATCGTTCAGCCCCAGAAGGGCACGTATAAACTGTTGTTCGTTGAGGGCGGCCGCGTCGAAGGTTCGGGTTTCGTCGACCTGACCGCGACTCCGAAGGGACAGCGGCCGAAGAACTTCAAGATGCGCCGGCGCGGCAAACAGCTCAAGCCCACCCCGACACGGGATCTCATCGCATTGCTCCGCCGCTCCTCGGTCCTCCTTGCGGCAAAAAGCCCCGAGTTCGAGTCGTTCCTTGCCGATCTTCAGATCCCGTCTTCAAAGATCGCCATCTGCCGGTTCTGCCAGCTCGAGGACCGGTTCGTCCCCGTCGAGAAGGCGACCGGTGTTCGGTACGGTGGCGAGTGGATCTGCATGGACTGTGCAAAGCGCGAGATGCGCCGGGAGCTCGGTTATCTCGGGAAGTTCGGCGGTTCAGTGCTCGTCCACCTGGAGAAACTCCTCGTTCAGGTCAGGGATCTCGACCGGGTTCTGGCATCGGTGGGGCCGGAGCATCCCGACCGGAAACGGACACTTTTTGACCGCCTTGAGGCGCATAAAGCCGAAAAAACCGCCCATATCACCGAACTCCCGCTCCCTCCCGCGTTTGCAAAGGCCGCCGGTGTCGAGCACCTGATGCCCGTCCAGCAGCTCGCCGTCCAGAACGGCCTCCTTGAAGGGCAGCATCTCCTGGTCGTCTCGGCCACCGCGAGTGGCAAGACC
Organism: Methanoculleus sp.; assembly: GCA_041677325.1. GTDB lineage: Archaea > Halobacteriota > Methanomicrobia > Methanomicrobiales > Methanoculleaceae > Methanoculleus. The sequence goes on along the minus strand of JBAYQF010000202.1, from coordinate 699 downwards.
TTCATCGGAGAGATGGCCGGAATGAAGAACTTTCTTGAAGGTAGGGGAAGGATGCTCTTCCTGGTTCCGCTGGTCGCACTCGCGAACCAGAAGTACCAGAGGTTCCGCGACCGTTACGGGCACCTTGTCCGGGTCACCCTCCAGACCGGGGTGAGCCGCCTCAACCTTCCTGAGACCCGGTCGGCTGGAGACCGTGACGTCAACGCACCTGTGGTGGTTGGAACCTATGAGGGGATCGACCATGCCCTCCGGACGGGACGATCCTTAAAAGATATCGGGACCGTTGTCATCGACGAGATCCAGATGCTTGAGGACCCCGAGCGCGGCCACCGTCTCGACGGTCTGATCGCCCGCCTCAAACACGTCGCTCCCGAGGCGCAGTTCCTCTACCTCTCCGCCACGATCGGGGCGCCGGGGCTACTTGCGGAGAAGCTCCGGGCAAACCTTGTCCGCTACGCGGATCGGCCGGTCCCGCTTGAACGCCACCTCATCTTCATAGAACGGGCGAAGAAGATCGGGTTCATCAAGCAGATGGTTGCCGAGGAGTTCAAGATACGGTCGTCGAAGGGCTATCGCGGCCAGACGATCGTCTTCACGAACTCCCGCGCCCGCTGTCACGTCATCGCCGACGCCCTTGGAAAGGGTGCCGCCCCCTACCACGCGGGGCTGACCGCCCAGGAACGCCGCGACGTCGAGCGG
>JBAYQF010000201.1:0-3396 GCA_041677325.1 Methanoculleus sp. | reverse complement strand
TTCATCGGCGAGATCCTGGACGTGAAGGTGGACGAGAGCGTCCTCGGGGAGGACGGTAAACCCGATATCGAAAAGATCCGGCCGTTCGCCTACGACTCGATGCGGCGGGAGTACTACGGGTTCGGGAAGGTGCTCGGAAAAGCCTTTTCGGTGGGGAAAGACCTCAAACAATAACCTCTTTTTTTGGGGCGGTATCGCCCTTACCGGCGGCGATCACGTTTCGTCTCAACCCACCGCTTCCGCTTCCCGCATCTCTCGCACCGCTGCTCCCACTCGATGACGTTTGAGGAGTACTGGTCGTACCCCCGCTTTCTGCCCCAGCGGTGGAGCCCAAGCCTGCAGAGGATGAGGCCGAATGTTGCCATGGTTTCCCGGGATAGTATCGCCTCTCTCGCCGGATGAATGTTGTCCCGTTACGCGAGATGCATATCGTCCCTTTAACGGCTCTTCGTTTCAGGGTATAATCTCGCAGCTGTTGTACTTCCGGTGGTCGAAGTCCTCCATCCGGACTCGCCCTTCCCGGATGAGCGCCCTGACCCTGGGGAGCGCCGCCGAGAGCGCTGAGTAGAGGTTTTCGACCGTCCCGCAGACGACCCGCCGCCCCTCTTCCGGCCAGGGACGGGTGATGTTCGAGTAGAGGCACCGGCCGCCGCAGAAGTCGAGGAGCCGGCACTCCGTGCAGGGGCTCCCCACGGTCGTCACGGGGAGACGGAGGGGATCGGCGGTGGCGATGTGCCCGGCGTAGTAGTCCTTCATCCCGACCATGATCGGACAGGGGGCGATATGGCCGTCGGTCATGATGCTGTAGTTCGCGTGGCCGCACCCGCACCGGAGCATGCTCGGCCGGGAGAGAAGCATATCCAGCATTGGGTCCATGAACGGGTACCACCGGAGCACCCGCCCTTCCGAACGCATCGTCTCGACCCAGAACGAGACGAGCGCCTGGATGCCGGGGTTGTAACTCGCATCCACCCACGCGGCGTAGTCGCGGAGGTTGTAGTCGTTCCAGAAGTTCGCGTCCATCTGCCAGTGGACGGCGGGAAACGAGAACCGGTCGTTTGCAGCGAGGTAGCGGACGGCCTCCTCGATATCGGTATCCTCGGTCACGGTCATCCGGGCGATCAGTTCGCCGGAATACCCGCCCGCCATGAGGGCGTTGAGGTTCCTCGTGATCCGCCCAAACGTTCCCGCCCCGCGGTGGGCATCGGTGAGGGTTTCCGGACCGTCGATCGAGACCAGGATCGTGTCGAACCGGTTTACCGTCTCGGGTTCGAGGCGGTCGAGGAGCGTACCGTTGGTGTGCAGGATCAGCGCCGATACCGGGGCGTTGCGGGCGATCTCGCGGATGAGGTCGGTGGCGAGCAGGGGTTCTCCGCCGTAGAAGGTCAGGACGGCGTCGGGGTCCTTTGCGAGGAACCGGTAGAGGTCGGCTGGATCGATGTCGAGATCCACCGGGAGGTCTTCGTCGATGACGATATCGGGCTGCTCCGGGGGGTCGACGGTGAACGCTTTTCCCCGGCAGTAGGTGCAGCAGAGGTTGCAGTTGTCGGTCAGGATGAGGTGGTAATACACGAAAGGTCTCTTACAGGTTGGGGGCAGGGCGGGAAAAAGATGAGGATATGGGGCACCCCGGCGGTGAGTTGTCCTGGTTATCCGGCAGGGTCGCGGCGGGTGCATGGTCAAACCCGATCGTCTTCAGCTTCCTTACGATCTCGCCGGAAGATACCGGAGGTAACTTCGTCATACCTCGACATCTGTTGACCGAGGTGAACGTATACCGCGATGTCAGGATCGGCTCAAGATCCTGTAGTATCCCGGTCTCCCGTGCATTCTCAAGGTAGAGTTCGATCGCTTCCCGGATATTATCGAGCGCTTCCTCCGGAGTATCGCCGCAACTGGCGACTTCGAGTTCCTGGCATTTTGAGACATATACCCCCTCTTCTTCCCGGATCAGAACCGTCAGCCGCACGTTCGCCAACCCAATCACCCTTCAGCCAGTACATGATCCGCCAGCCTGTTGTAATACACTTCGTTCCGCGACGTGATCCGATGGCCGGCAGCGAATCCCTCCGCGACCGGCGCAAAACAGAAGATCCCGCAGGATAAATGGACTCTCATGCCAGAAGCAAAGAAGGAAAACTTCGCCGAACAGGTCATCGACCCTCGCAGCCTCGTCGCTTACCAGTCAGGCTCGATCGTCAGCCGGATGCTCGTCTACACAAAAGCCGGAACCATCACGGTCTTTGCGTTCGACGCGAGCGAAGGACTCTCGGAGCACACCGCGCCTTACGATGCCATCCTCCAGGTCCTCGACGGGGAGGCGCTCATCACGATCGCGGAGACGGAGTACCCCATGAAGGCGGGCGACCTGATCATCATGCCGGCAAAGATCCCGCACGCCGTCCACGCCGTCACGCAGTTCAAGATGATGTTGACGATGATCCACGCCTGATCCGCCGGAAAGAGGGGTTGTCGGTCACCGCCTGCAACTATTTATGCGCCGGCGACGAAACCCCGCCCGTGCATATTTTCTGGAGATGGTATCGCCGGCCTCGTCCGGGAGAACCGCGTAGCCTGCTCGATCCTGAAGGCGGCGTCTCCCGGTGAGGTGACGGCATGGTTCCCCCCCTCTCCCCCGAAGAGTCCCGGACGACGGCGTGGCACGCCGTCCCGGCGGACGAGGCAGCCGGACGGCTCGAATCGCCGGAGGGTGGCCTATCCGAAGCCGAGGTCGTCCGACGGCGGGAGATCTTCGGGGAGAACACCCTCCCCGCAAAGCGCCCTCCTACGGTCATCGAGATATTTCTGCGCCAGTTTGTAAGTCCGCTCATATACGTCCTTCTTGCGGCGGGGATCATATCCGTCTTCTTTGCCGACGCCGCCGATGCGGCCTTCATTTTCGCGGTCATCCTGCTCAACGCCGTCGTCGGGACCTCCCAGGAGGTGAAGGCGGAGCGAGGCGCAACGGCGCTGCAGCAGATGCTCCGGATCCAGGCGCGGGTGAGGCGGAACGATTGCGAGGCGACCGTCCCGGCGGAAGATCTGGTTCCCGGCGACCGCATCATCCTGGAGTCCGGCGACCGCGTTCCCGCCGACATCCGCATCAAAAGGGCGCAATCGCTCTCCATCGACGAGTCGCTCCTGACCGGCGAGTCTCACGCGGTCGAGAAGAACCCCGGTGCGATTGATCCCTCCCTTCCCCTGGCCGACCGCCGAAACATGCTCTATGCCGGCAGCACCGTCATGAGCGGCCGGGCGACGGGGTTCGTGGTCGCGACCGGCCAGAATACCGAGATCGGGCAGATCGCAAGGGCGGTCACGACGTCTGAGGCGGGCAAGCCGCCGATCGCCATCCGGATGGAAGACTTCTCTCGAAAGATCAGCATCGCCGTCCTT
>JBAYQF010000200.1:0-3425 GCA_041677325.1 Methanoculleus sp. | reverse complement strand
GAGGACAGGAAGATACGGATTCAGTTCAGCGAGCCCCACAAACCAGAACGCAGGGAGGATATAGGGCGATCGGGCTACCGTATATTCAGCCCCCGTCCCGGATACCGGGATAGAGACGATCTCACCGGGTTGCAGAACCCCGTATACGGGAACCCCTCCCTGACCGGGTGCGCAGACCCGATACAGTTCAGGAACCAGGCCCCGCCCCTCTATCGTTATGCAACCATCCTGAAGCTCGCCGGAGCCCGGGAAAGAACCATACGCCTGCATCCCGGAGAGGGAGGGGGCGGTCAGCAGGAGAAAGGGGATCAGCGAGGCCGATACGAGGAGAAGAAACCGTGAGCACCGTATCGAGAAGAACCGCCCTCTCCTGACCGGACCATCCCGCGACCGGCGGCGGGCGGCATGGTGGCTCTGCATGAGTTTTCTCACCTCCAGAATGCCCAGCAGCAGGGAAGGGAGTATGACCATCAGGAGGATGATTTGTTTCTTCATCTCGGACGCAAACCCGATGAAGGGTATGAGGAACACCGGCCTACCGATGATATCGTCCTTTGATATGGAGAAATGGTCGGGAGCAGTGTTTGCGTCTCCTTTCGTCGAGTAAAGCCCGGTATCCGGATCGACACCGATGATCCGGTGGGTGATGACCATACGTTCATCCTGCCCGGGATACTGGAAGACGACGACATCGCCGACACCGATCTCTTCGGGATCAGCGGGAGCAACGATGATGGCGTCGCCCGGGAGCATGAGCGGCGTCATACTTCCGCTCAGAACCACCATGAGCACCATGCCGCGCCCGATGAAGAGGAGGATGGCCGCCAGAACTGCAGCGCCGAGGAAGATGGCGGCTACCCCCCGGATCCGATCGACCCGGATCATGCCTGCACCCGGACCTCCTTCTCGCTCCCGTCGTCCATGATGAACGTGCACAGGAGGCTCTTTCCATCCATGCCCGGGTCAAACGATAGCCGGACTTCTCGCGCAGGATCATCCGGTGCGGCCGGGTCCAGCAGAAACCGCCCTTCGAGGACCCGGCCGGATGCCGCTTCCCCCGACCAGAAAACAGTGAATCCTTCATCGGCGGCGGGGTCCGGATCCCGGCCCGATCCTTCCTGTCCCGCATGAGAGTGTCCGCCCCCCTTCACGCGGGTAAACGCCACCCGGCGGATCATTCCGCCATCGTCAGGGTCCCACGAGACCTTGACACCTGTGATCACCACCGGTGCCGATCCGACGTTGTTCACGGTAATACCGGAGAAGATGGTCTTTGCATGGCGGCCTGTCGGTGGCTTGAACAGGCCGTTATCTACAGTTATCATCAGGTTGCCGGCGTCGCTCCACGACCCGGTGGCGATGCTGTTCCCCTCGATCACCACGGCATCCGAGAACCATGCCCCGGTCGGGGTGATACCTGCGAGCAGGAAGATGCCGGCGCAACAGATAATTACCAGAAACACCCTAACACCACTCATCGTTCACAACTCCAGGGGTTCGTGGGCGAAAGACGGCGGACCACGGTATCCATCGCACGACCCGCGGTTGAACAGACGATACGCAACGCTGCTCCCGGACAGGGGAGCGGTCGGGTGTGCCTCGACCCGGTTTTCGGATGCTCTTTCATCCCTGAAGAGCGCCACCCGGAACATTCCGGGCCGGTTCTCATCCCACCGCGGTCCGGGCGCGACGGTGTTGCCGGCGGTCGCCGTGAAGCGGCAAAGGAGGAGGGAGAAAGCGTAGCAATGGCTATAATGGCTCCGCATTCATCCTCTCTCACCCGCCTATTGTTCATGGTTGTTCGTGTGGTATGGAGTGTTCAGGGGTTATCGAGTTCAGACGGTGGTCTCCGACCAGCCGGGGTTGATGTCCTGTGTTGCGTCAAAGATGAAGCTGAACTGCATCCGCGTATTCTTGAATACGTTGCCGGCATCTTCGTCCAGTTTTACTTTAAGGCTGTACTCCTGGCTCCCTCCCGGCACCAGGGATCTCACCATGTTGGTCACCTCGGGATGCAGTGAGGTACTGTCTTTGTCAGCGAGTTCAGCCCAGGTAAAGGGCCTCTCCTTACCGCCGACCTCACCTATCATGAACGTGATCGGGAGGTCAGTCCATGCTGTCTTCTCCACCCAGCCCTTCCATTTCAGGTCGCTTGTCCCGATGTTCGTGACCGTTATACTGCCGAGGTTTTTCCACTCGCCCGGATGAATGTTCTCTACTTCGAACTTATCAACCGGCTCCCCGTTAGCATCCAGCAGCTGAACCTCAAGGTCCAGCGTGCCGGTCTTGATGACGTTATATTTTACGGATTCCTGGTCCGTAAACCAGGCGAACGTACCAAGTCCCATCCCGCCGAGGGCAAGTCCCACGATCAGGATGCTGACGATATATCCTTTCATAGTCACTACCTCAACTACACTCTGCGAGACCTTCTTCAGGTTTACCCTGCAGAGCAAGATCCACCCACTTCCAGCCCCGCACCCTCACCAGGAACGATCAGGTATATAAATATATTGATCAGGGTGTTTTTCGTGAGAAACGAGATGAGAGCGCATTTCCAAAAACGATCTGATTATATGCCGGGAATGGTCTCTGAACAGGATCCCGAACACTGTCATAATCTTTGCGGGAAGACATCCTGAGATTATAGACAGCTCTGAAGATTATGTCGCTCATTCTTCCGAATAGACGTTTGGCTGCGTGATCTCAGATGGCTGTTCTGTTCGTATGGCGTGCCGGGGAAGAACAATTCAAAACATTCTTATATGTCATGGTTGTGGGGGTGCGGCACCTCCTTTCCCCGGAGACGTCTGCACACGCATCCTGGAGTTATAGGACACTTATTATGAACGGCATCATATCCGGCACTGATGCAACCGATAAAAAGAGGATTTTCAAGAGGCTCCCGGCCAGATCAGGGGCCTTCTGTACATCATCCCTTCATCGACCTCCGGGCGGTGGAGAGGAGTCGCGGAGGTTTGATGGATCGAGCCCGATATCCCCCGACCGATCCGGCTCAGAGGCTCACCGCGAGACCATCCGCCGGTGAACTTCGCGAAGACTCCAGTCCCCCGGGAAGGGGCACCCCGGGAGGACACTCCCCGGGATGCTCCAAAAAAAGGCCATTAATCGGAGTAACAGGTCTTTCCGACGTAAATCGGCAATATCATGGATCCTGGCTCCGCCCGGGGTTGAATTTATCATGTAGAATCATTACAAAACCTATAAAGCAGATATGATACCACGCTGTAAGGTTCATATCGTTTTATCGGGTCAGTTTTCCGGGAGACGGTTCATCTGTCAGGGAACCTGAACTGCAGAATCATAAAGGTGCTCGATCAGAAAATCGAGATAGGAGGAGACAACCATGGTCAAAAGAATGTTGAGCGAGTTCGAATCATACGATCTCCTGAAACAGTACGACG
>JBAYQF010000199.1:0-3477 GCA_041677325.1 Methanoculleus sp. | reverse complement strand
TTCCACCGCGACCCGAAGCAGTACGTGGTCATCCCCGCCCATACCCGGGTGCTGCACAAAAAACTGAACGAGAAGCAGCAGGCACTGAAGGAGCGGCTGGTCGAACTCGGTTACAACCGCCATACTATCCGGGGCACGATCGCCGTCGTCACGAGCGGTGTCTCGGCCGCCTACGTCCAGGAAGTGCTCGGCGACGACGTCTCGCTTGCGATCATCGGCGCCTACCCGATCGACGAGGAGTGGCTTCGGAACTTCGTCGACCGGCATGAGAAGATCCTCGTCGTCGAGGAACTCGATCCGGTCGTCGAGGAGGCCGTCCGACAGGTGGCGACGAAGACGGAGGTCGTCGGTAAGATGGACGGCGTGGTCCCGTACGAAGGCGAACTCACCCCGGCGGTCGTCGCCGCGGCCTTTGAGCGGGCAGGCATCACCCCCACGACGACGTTCCCGGCGGTCGCCCCGATCCAGGACGTGCCGCCCCGACCGCCGATCCTCTGCGCCGGGTGCATGCACCGGCCGACGTTCTACGCGATGAAGAAGGTCTTTCGCGACGGCATCTTCCCAAGCGACATCGGGTGCTACACCCTCGGCCTCCAGCTCGGGGCGGTGGATACCACTATCTGCATGGGCGCCTCGATCACCGTCGGGAGCGGGATCGCCCGGTCGGGGGAGACGCGGCCCGTGATCGCGACCATCGGCGACTCGACGTTCCTCCACACCGGCATCCCGGGCCTCCTGAACGCCGTCTACAACGGCGCCGATATGATCGTCGTCATACTCGATAACCGGATAACCGCGATGACCGGCCACCAGCCGAACCCCAACACCGGGGTGACGGCCACGGGCGAAGAGAGCACACCGATATCGCTCGATGCGATCTGCCGGTCGTGCGGGGTCTCCTGGGTCGAGACGGTCGATCCTTACGATCTCCCGGTCCTCCTCGACACCTTCCGGAGAGCAAAGGAGCGAAAAGGTGTTCGTGTCGTCATAGCAAAACAGCCCTGCGTCATCACCGCCCGGAAGAGCGGCATCCGGCGCAAGGCCTACACGGTCGATCTCGAACGGTGTACGGGGTGCGGCGTCTGCCGATCGTTCGGCTGCCCGGCGATCGCGTTTGCCGCGGAAAATGCGATGATAACCGACCTCTGCGCCGGGTGCGGCGTCTGCGCGGACATATGTCCGTCGGGTGCGATCATCATGGAGGGACGGAGATGAAACCCTCGTTCGATATCCTCATCGTCGGGATCGGCGGCCAGGGAACCGTCCTCGCCTCAAACGTCCTCGGCGAGGCCTGCATCATCGAGAGCCGGGCCGTCCGGAGCGCCGAGACCCACGGGATGGCGCAGCGCGGCGGATCGGTGGAGAGCCATATCCGCATCGACGGGAAGCACGGCTCCCTGATCGTGCCGGGGACGGCCGACCTCCTCATCGCCTTCGATCTCCTCGAAGCGCTCCGCTACCGCCACTACCTCCCGGCCGGAGGGAGGTTGATCGTGAACAGGAGCCTGGTCGTCCCGACATCGGTCTACCAGCAGGCTCTCGATGTCCCCGACGAGGAGAGCATCCTTGCCGCGCTCGCCGACCTCGACGTCACCTGCATTGATGCGGCAGCCCTCGCGATGGAAGCAGGGAGCATCCTCTCGCAGAACATCGTCATGCTCGGCGCTGCGGCGGGCGATATCCCGCTCCAGTCCGGGACCCTCGAAGAGGCGGTGCGGCGGTGCGTGCCGAAAAAGACCGTCGAGATCAACACAGCAGCCTTCCGGCTCGGCCGGGAGAAGGGCGCCGGCACACCTTGAACGAGAAACACCGGGCGCCCCCCACCGCCTTTTCTGCCGCGGGGCAGGGTGCCGCAACCTGTATTACCCATCCTGCCGAGCTGGTATGCCATGAGTGAGCGGGGCAGCGTTGAAGGGCCGCTGGCGGTCGATGATGCCGGACGTGAGCGGCAACTCGCGTTCTTCAGGAGACCGGAGGTCCCGGCCTACATAGAGCGCCTGGTCGAGTCCTACATCGAGAGGAAGACCTCAAAGTCCTGGGACGACCCGGCCGTGCTCGACCGGATGCGCAACGCCATCCTCGTCCAGAAAGCCCAGTACTGGAAAGGGAAACAGGTGGATTACCGGAAGGCATACCCGGTTCTCGGCTATCTTGCTTACCACGCACCGGTCTACCTGGTGCAGTCCGAGCACATCTTCTGGCAGATCATAGAGGGGGGGCTTGCAAAGCCGCATATGCGTATCCTCGATATCGGCACCGGGCCGGGGGTCGTGCCGCTCGCCGTCGTCGATCTCCTCGGGCGGATCGGGAGCGGTTCTGCTGAGGTCTACGCCGTCGAGCGATCGGAGGAGCATCTCGAAGCCTACAACGCCCTCGTCCCGGCCGCCGCGGCAGAGGGAGGCGTTGTCCGGGTGGAAAAACCCATCCGCACCGATATCGGGGCGCTCGACGCCGGGGATCTGCCCGACCGGATCGACGTGATGGTCTTCTCGAACGTCTTAAACGAACTCCGACAGATCGATATCGACCGACGTGCCGATCTCGTCGTCTCCTTTGCAGAACGGCTCGCGCCCGACGGGACGATCGTCATCGTGGAACCCGCCGACCTCGCAAACTCGACCACCATGCGTCAGACCGTGCGGGCGATCGCGGATCGCGGTCTTGTGATATACAGCCCCTGTTCGTTCATCCGGGGAACGGCCTGCAACCCCGCCCGGTGCTGGACGTTCGAGCAGAAGGGCGATATCCAGCCGACACGGCTGATGGAGCGGCTTTCGGCGGAGAAAGATGGCTATCGGTTCGTGAACACCGATATCAAATACTCATCGGCACTTCTCCGGAAGGATGCACTGGTGCAGCACGCCTACCGCGTCCCGCCGGGAGCGAAGTTTGCCCGGCTCTCCCATCTCCGCCGGCACCTTGATCGGAAGATCAACGTCGCCGCCGCATTGATGTCGGGGAACCTCGGGGATACCCGGACAAAAGTCTACAAGGTCTGCGACGGGACGCCCGCCGACCCTGCGTATGCGGTCGTCCCGGCAACCCTCCGCGGCACGAACCGCGATGCGCTCGAAGGCCTCTCCTACGGTGATATCGTCCGGCTCTACGGGGTTCTCGTCCGGTTCAACCGCGACCACGGCGCCTACAACCTGGTCATCCTGCCGGGAACACGAACGGAGCCGGTCGGGCGCCCGGAGGAAGAGGGCGCAACACAGGCATCATAGTTACGTCCCGCCCCCACCGGCGCAGAACGGGCAGGCATCCCTGAGCGCGTAGAGGATCCCGCCGTACCCAAGGCTGATCGCGACAACCTGGACGATCGTCCCGAGCAGCGGGGTGAAGAGGAGGATCTGCAGGATCACGAACCCCAGGATAAAGATCCAGGTGCGCCCGGGTGTCCACCTCACATGAGATGCAATGAGATCACCAAGTGCGTATGCGACGAAGAGCGACGAGATCATCAGGGCGGCGGCAAAG
>JBAYQF010000198.1:0-3479 GCA_041677325.1 Methanoculleus sp. | reverse complement strand
GACTCGACCAGGTGATGATCCACGAGGATGCTGATATCGAGAATATGCATTCCCTGGACCTGATCGAGATGAAGGCCATTCCTGATGACACCATCATGAATGCGATCGAAGGGAGTGTCAAGGCTATCGTCTGTTCTCACGGGCACCTTGATCATATCGGTGCGATACCCAAACTCGCGCACCGCTACAACGCCCCGATCATCAGCACACCGTATACCACGGAACTGATCCGGCAGCAGATCGCAGGCGAACAGAAGTTCGGGGTGAACAACAAGCTCTTTGCCCTGAAGTCCGGGCAGCGCTACACCATCTCCCCGCACCTGACGCTCGAGTTCGTGCGTGCCCAGCACTCGATCATCGATACCGTCTTTCCGGTCCTGCACACCCCGCGGGGAGCGGTCGTTTACGCAAACGACTTCAAACTCGACCGGACACCGGTACTCGGGGAACCGCCGGACTTTGCAAGACTCCGCCAGATCGGAAAAGAGGGTGTCGTCGCACTCATCGTAGAGAGCGTCAACATCGCCGATAAAGGGCGCTGTCCAAGCGAGAGGGTCGCACGCGATCTCGTGCGGGACACCATCACGAGTTACGAAGACGACAAGAGCGCCATATTCGTCTCGACGTTCTCGTCGCACATCTCCCGTGTCAAGACGATCGCCGAATGCGCCCACGAGATCGGGAGAAAACCCGTCCTCCTCGGGCGTTCGATGGAACGCTACAGCTCGACCGCCGAACAGCTCAAACTGGTCGGGTTCCCCGAGACGCTCTCGATGTTCGGCAACCGCCGGACGGTCGACCGGACACTGCGGCGGATCATGAAGACCGGGAAGGACAAGTTCATCCCGATCGTCACCGGCCACCAGGGGGAGACGGGCGCCATCCTGACAAGAATTGTTATGGGGGACACCCCCTACAAACTGGAGAAAGGCGACAAGATCCTCTTCTCGGCGAAGGTGATCCCGAACCCGATGAACTTCGGGCAGCGGTATCTCGTCGAAGCGCGGGCAAAGATGGCGGGCGTGCGGATCTTTGATGAACTGCACGTCTCCGGCCACGCCTACCGCGAGGACCATTACGAGTTCATCCATCTCTTAAACCCCCAGCATATCATCCCGTCGCACGGAGATATCGGCATGACCGGGGAGTACGCGAAGTTTGCAGAAGAACTCGGGTATACCCTTGGAAACGATCTCCACGTCATGAGGAACGGGAAGAGTATCCTGATAAAGTAGGAGAAGTGAACATGACGACGCTTGAAGATTACCTGGAGATGAATGCTGAGCGGATAGACAAGGCACTCCACCGTTACTTCGGGGACGTTCACGGCGACCTCTTCCGGGCGAGCGCCCACCTGCTGCTTGCGGGCGGCAAACGCCTCCGCCCGGCGGTCGTCATACTCGCCGCGGATGCGGTGAAGAAGGGGAGCTCGGACGACCTGCTCCCGGCAGCTCTCTCGCTCGAACTGACCCACAACTTCACCCTCATCCACGACGACATCATGGACGGCGACGCCTCCCGGCGCGGTGTTCCGACGGTGCATACCGTCTGGGACGAGCCGACGGCGATCCTTGCCGGGGATGTCCTCTACGCGAAGGCGTTCGAGTTCATCTGTTTTGCAGAGGCAGCGGATGCCGCCAAGATCCGGGCGACGAAGATGCTCGCACGGACGTGCACCGATATCTGCGACGGGCAGAGCATGGATATGGCGTTCGAGAAACGCGATGACGTCTCGGAGATGGAGTACCTGGAGATGGTCAGCAAGAAGACCGGGGTGCTCTACGGTGCATCCGCCGCCATCGGCGGGATCCTTGCGGGCGCAAACGCCGTCCAGGCCGACGCCCTCTATCAGTTCGGGGTGAACAGCGGTATCGCCTTCCAGATCCAGGACGATCTCATCGATCTCTGTGCAAGCAGCGATGCGACGGGGAAAGATCAGGCGTCGGACATCCGGGAAGGGAAACAGACCCTGATCGCGATCCGGGCACGGGAGAAAGGGATCGATCTCGCACCCTACCGGAGAGAACTCTCCGGAGACGAGATCGACGCTCTCATCGCCCTGCTCCGGGAGGCGGGCGTCATCGACGAGGTCAGGGCGGTTGCCGTCGAGCGGGCGGAGGTCGCAAAACAGGCGCTCTCGGTCATCCCCGACTCGGAGGAGAAACGGCTCCTTATGGAGATAACCGACTTCTTCATAGCCCGGGGCAACTGATACCATGGAGTCCGGTATCGAGCACCTGCTCTTCATCTACGCTCTCCAGAACGCGGTGAAGCACGACGCACCTCCGAAGGCCGGGACGGTCATCGGTACGGTGCTCGGAAAGCACCCCGAGTTCCGGAGCCGGGCACGGGAGATAGGGCCGCTCGCGGGGAAGGCCGTCGCAGAGGTGGCGGGGATGAGCGCGGCGGAGAGGAAGAGCCGCCTCGAAGAGATCGCCCCGGAACTCCTCGCCGAACTCTCCGAGACGCACGAACACGTCCGGGAACTTCCCGCCCTCGAGGGCGCGGAGAACGGCGTGGTGATGCGGTTTGCACCGAACCCGAGCGGGCCGCTCCACCTCGGGCATGCCCGGGCTTCCATCCTGAACGATTACTACGTCAGGCGCTATGGCGGGCGATACGTTCTCAGGATCGAGGATACCGACCCGCGGAGAGTCGATCCCGAAGCGTATGAGATGGTGCAGGAAGATGTCGCGTGGCTCGGGCTCGGGATCACCGATATCGTCTACCAGAGCGACCGCCTCGATATCTACTACGACTGGTGCAGGAGACTCATCGAACTCGGGGGCGCTTACGTCTGCGTCTGCGACTCCGAGCGGTTCCGCGAACTCAAACTCAAGGGGAAATCGTGCCCCTGCCGGGACCTGACGGTGGAGGAGAACCTGGAACTCTGGCAGCAGATGCTTGACGGCGAGTTCTACGAGGGCGATGCGACCGTCCGGGTGAAGACGGATCTCGCCCACCCCGACCCGGCTATGCGCGACTACTCGGCAATGCGGATCGTGAACGCGCCGCTTCATCCACGGGCGGACGCCACGGTCTTTCCGCTGATGAACTTCTCGGTCGCGGTGGACGACCACCTGCTCGGGATCACCCACGTCATCCGCGGGAAGGATCACATCGCGAATACGCGGCGCCAGCGCTACATCTTCGATTATTTCGGCTGGAAACCGCCGGTCTACCGCCATTACGGCCGGATGGGGATATCGGGCGTCGTCCTCTCGACCTCGGGGATGCGCGAGGGGATCAAGAGCGGCCTCTACACCGGCTGGGACGACATCCATCTCGGGACGCTCCGGGCGATAGCGCGGCGGGGCATTGAGGCGGAAGCCGTCCGGAACGCCATGACCGATATCGGCATCGGGGAGACCGACATATCGTTCTCGTGGGAGAACCTGTATGCCAGAAACAAAGAGCTCGTCGATCCAAAGGCGAACCGCTACTTCTTCGTCCCCGACCCGGTCGAGGCGACCGTCGAG
>JBAYQF010000197.1:0-3584 GCA_041677325.1 Methanoculleus sp. | reverse complement strand
CTAATAGTTCAAACCGGGAGGGATCACAACGTCTCACGGACTCTCGGCTGCTCCTATCACCCACCCACCTCAAAAGGCTTTTTATACGGCCGCCTGAATCTCTTACCATGACCCACTGGATCGCCTCCTCGAATCGCGCCAACCAGAAGATCCTCGATCAGAAGCAGATCTGGGGAGTACCAAAGCGAAACAAAACCCTCATGCAGCGGGTGAAGCCCGGCGACACCATCCTCATGTACGTCCGGCAGGAGCTGGAGGGCGACACCACCCTCCCTTCCGCGATCACCGGCGCCTACGAGGTCGTCACCGAACCCTACGAGGACCACTCCCGCCTCTTCGTCACCCCGCCGCATATGGGCGACGAGGTCTTCCCCTACCGCATGAAGGTCCGGCCGATCAAGGTCTTTGCCGAGCCCCTTGAGTTCAAACCCCTGATCGGGGACCTCACATTCATCACGAACAAGACTATGTGGAGCGGCCACCTCAGGCAGGCCATGCGCGAGATCCCCGAGGAGGACTACCGGCTCATCCTCCGGCGGGCGGGCGGAGGCGTAACCGATGCCTGAGATCACCGGCGTCACCTTCCCCGTCCCGAAACACCTCATGGCCCGGTTCTTCCGGGATGGAAAAACCGTCTTCATCAAGCCCGCCACCGTCTTCAAGGAACTCCGGAGCGGCATGAAACTTGTCTTCTACCAGTCCCGCGAGGATACCGGCTACGTCGGGGAGGCGACGATCAAGCGGATCGTCATCGGCGACGACCCCCTCGCGTTCTTCGATACATTCGGTGATGCGGTCTTCCTCACGAGAGAAGAGGCAAACGCCTACGCCGAAGGCCAGGAACAGTGGCAGGGAGTCCGGGTCAGGAAGGGCGAGACGAGAAAACGTCCCTGGATGGCGCTCGAACTCGAGGATATCCGGGAGTACGATACGGTCAAGAAACCCGGGCGGTTCGTCCCGGTCGGGGGAAGGTATCTCCGGGAATGAAGATCACCAACGTCGTCGCTTCCGGCGACCTGCACCAACCGATCCCATTCGAACGGCTGCCGGAACTCCCCGCCGTGAACTACAACCCCGAAACTCCTCACCGAAGATGTCATCATTGCTGTCGATAGTACCGGGATCAAGGTCACCAACCGGGGCGAGCGGATGCGCGAGAAGTAATGAGTTCGGCGCGGCTGGATCAAGGTCCATGCTATGATCGACGTCGAGACGAACCAGTCCCCCGGGCCCAAGATCACCGATGAATCCGTGCAGGACAATCACCCCGCTCCTCGATCAGGTCCAACAACAGTGCGGTGAGGAACACCCGGTACACCGGGTACTCGGCGATGGAGCATATGACCGAGATGAGATCTTCACTACACTCGAACAGTGAAACATCCTGTCAGGGATCAAGACTCGGGTGAATGCAGCAACCCACTCGACAGGATCTCCCTATCGTGCTGAGTGCGTCAGAGATCGGATCCGGTTGGGAGGGTATCGGATGTGGTTGTGGATAACCGCCTACGGGATGCGATGGAAGATCGAAGGGATTTTTCCAGCCTTAGGTGGATATTCGGTGAGGAGGGGCGAGCAACGTCCCGGGAAGGGATGTTTCGTGAGATACGGATGAAAGTGAACGCCTACAATATGCTGATGGTGATGGTGGCGAGGAATTCCTCCGGACGGGTTCTGCCGGATCTTCGGGAATGGTTGTCTCTATCAGCGTTACATACAAGCGAGGCAGCCAGGAGACCCCGTTGACTACGTTCCCGATCGGGCTCGTAGGTTTCTGGTCTTTCACCTTGCCTCCCTGCAGCATCGCCGATCTTTACCATGGAATCACTACACGTTCCCGAAGTTCTTCTCCTATGAAGACTCCAGAGGGGCAGCGCCCTCCCGACCGCCGGGAATACCCCCTCAGTCATTCTTTCGGGAATTTTTAGCGCCTCAAAGAGCATTTCTTCCGAAACTCCGAATGTTGCCGCCGCATCAGCAAAAGTTTTCTGGCCATGGCCCGGTTCGGCAAGCGCCACCCGGAGTTCCTCTTCGGCAACCCCGAGCATGGCCGCGGCCGAGGCGTAGTCCATCTGCGGCTGTTCACGCTCTTCGGGGGCGTTCCCATGTCTTCCTGCGGCTCTCCTGCAGGCTGCACTTCAACGGTCGTGTTGATGCACCCGCGCGCTGCTGCAATAATGACGAGCATGGCGATTGCACAGACACCAATCGGGTTCTTTGCAGTCATACTTCTCTCTTCCAATCTGGTTTCTTGCGACAGATGCTTCGGGTAAAAAAGGGTAGTCTCCTGTCTGTACACTATTCGTTCTGCAACGCCTCGATCGGGTCGAGGTTTGAGGCCCTCCACGCCGGATAGATGCCCGTCACGACGCAGATTGCAGCGCCGACGGCCATAGCCATCGGGACGTAAACGATACTCCCGGGAGCGAAGAAGTACTCGGCGGAGCCGATCATGCCGACCACGATGACGTAACCGATGATGATGCTTACAATGGCACCGATGATTGCTCCGACGATCCCGATGATCGCCGCCTCGTAGATGAACATCCGCAGGATCTCTGCCCGTTGCGTCCCGATGGAGCGGAGGATCCCGATCTCACGTATCCGCTCGTTCACCGACATCATCATGACGTTGAAGATCGAGACTGCGGCAACGAGGAGCGATATTCCCGCGATCGCCATCACGAACGTCGTCATCGTCGAGACCGTCTCGGTGATGCTCTCCGTCATGCGGCTGCTGTCCTGGACGGTGACGGTATCTTCTTTTTTGTTGAGTTCGTCCTCGATCGCCGTCTTGACCGTCTCAATGTTGTTTAAGTCGCTCACGACGACGTTGACCTGATCGTACTCGCCTTCGCCACCGTAGATCCCGACAAAGAGTTTGTTGCTGCCGATGATCGCCATATCCGTGGAGAGGTCCATCGACATGCCGCGCTCTTCGAGGATACCGACGACCCGGACGGTCGTGGTGGACCCTTCATCAGGATCGCCGATCTTGATCTTGCTCCCTATCTTGAGGTTGAGCCGTTCCGCAAGTGTCGGCCCGACCACCACCGTGGTCGTGCTCTTGGGATACTCCCCCGTCTCGACGGTCAGGATCTCGCGCATGATCTCCGTATCAAGACCGTAGATAGTCGCCCTCCCTTTGTCCGATCCGACTTCGATCCGGTCGGACTCGGATCTGAGGGTGTACGCTGTCCCGTACTTCGTGACGATGCGCTGGATTGTCTTGAACTCTTTTTCCGTGATCGCATCGTCGTCAGAGGAACCGCCTCCACCACCGAACCCTCCCATCATGCCGCCCCCACCGCCGCGGTATGGGGTGACGGTAAGTTTGTTTGCCATGTCGGAGAGCTGCTCCGTGACCGAGAGCGTCATGTTCGCTCCCATCATCCCGATCGAGGCGATAGCGACGACGCCGATGACGATGCCGAGAGCGGCAAGGACCGATCTGAGGAAATGGAGCCGGACGCTCCGTACGGAGAGAGCAAAGATGATGTCGTTTCCGATCATGCGATCCGCCCGTCCCGTATCGTGATCGTCCTATCCGCGTACCCGGCGGTCTCCGGGTTATGGGTCACCAT
>JBAYQF010000196.1:0-3595 GCA_041677325.1 Methanoculleus sp. | reverse complement strand
GGTTTGATGGATCGAGCCCGATATCCCCCGACCGATCCGGCTCAGAGGCTCACCGCGAGACCATCCGCCGGTGAACTTCGCGAAGACTCCAGTCCCCCGGGAAGGGGCACCCTGGGAGGACACTCCCCGGGCTGCTCCCAAAAAAGGCCATTAATCGGAGTAATTGGTCTTTCCGACGTAAATCGGCAATATCATGGATCCTGACTCCGCCCGGGGTTGAATTTATCATGTAGAATCATTACAAAACCTATAAAGCAGATATGATACCACGCTGTAAGGTTCATATTGTTCTATCGGGTCAGTTTTCCGGGAGACGGTTCATCTGTCGGGGAACCTGAACTGCAGAATCATAGAGGTGCTCGATCAAAAAATCGAGATAGGAGGAGACAACCATGGTCAAAAGAATGTTGAGCGAGTTCGAATCATACGATCTCCTGAAACAGTACGACGTACCGGTACCCGAACACGCGATCGTCAAGACTCCTGCCGAGGCAGGCAAGGTTGCCGAGAAGATCGGTTTTCCGGTCGTCATGAAGATCCACTCGCCCCAGATCGTCCACAAGAGCGATGCAGGCGGCGTCATCGTCAGTATATCCTCAAAACAGGCGGCCGAAGAGGCGTTCAACAAGATCGTCACGAACGTGAAGGCCTACAACCCCGATGCCGAGATCAAGGGCATCATCGTCGAGCAGCAGGCAGCACCCGGACTTGAACTGATCATCGGCGGAAAGACCGACCCGGCGTTCGGGAAAGTGCTCACCTTCGGCATGGGCGGTACGCTTGTTGAACTGATGCAGGACGTCACCCTGCGGATCCTCCCCATCACCGAGGAGGATATCCGGGAGATGGTCAGGGAGATCCATGGCTACCCCATGATCCAGGGTTACCGGGGAGCGAGACCACGGGATGAAGAGACACTTATCCAGGTCATCTGGGCGATCAATCGCTTCTTTTCCGAGAACACCAATGTCGTGGAGTTCGACATCAACCCGGTCAGGCTCTACGAGTCCGGTGCCTGCATCGTCGACGCCCGTATCTTCGTCGATGACGATGCCGTCGAGAAAATGGTGAAAGAGCGCCCCTTCGTACCCCTCGAGTACTTTGCACCCCGCTCGATAGCGGTCATCGGCGCCTCATCTGAGCCCAAGAAGATGGGATATGCCGTGATGCACAACCTCCTCCACTTCCCCGGACAGCTCTACCCCGTGAACAACAAGCGTCCGGAGGTTCAGGGGCTCAAGGCATACCCCTCCATCCTCGACATCCCGAACCCCGTCGATATGGCGGTCATCACCGTTCCCGCAAAGCACGTGCCCTCCGTTATCGAGGAATGCGGGCAGAAGGGCGTATCCATGGCGGTCATCATCACGGCCGGTTTCAAGGAGACGGGTGACGGCGGGAAGGCGCTGGAAGATCGTGTCCTTGAGATCGCAAGGGGTTACGGGACGCGGATCGTGGGCCCGAACTGTCTTGGCCTGATCATCCCCCCGAAGGGTGTCGACACCACCTACGTCCACGAATCCCCGAAACCCGGCAACATCGCCTTCATCTCCCAGAGCGGCGCCATCGTCAACACCGTCGTCGACTGGAGCATCAAGCACGACATCGGGTTCTCCGCCGTCGTCTCGGTCGGCAACCAGGCGGACCTCAACTTCATCGATTTCCTCAGGTTCGTGGAGCGTGACCCGAAGACCAAGGGCATCATCCTCTACATCGAGGAGATCCGGGACGGCAAGACCTTCATGAAGGTGGCAAGCGAGGTCGCAAAGACCAAACCCATCGTTGCGATCAAGGCCGGATCGTCCGAGAAGGGCCAGGCTGCGGCCTCGTCCCACACGGGCTCGCTCTCGGGATCGTACGACGTTTACATGGAGGCCTTCCGCAACGCCGGCGTCATCCCGGTTCACACCCTGACCGGCACGTTCCAGGTCGCGGAGATGCTCTCGCTCCCGAAGGGCTATCCCCGCGGGAAACGTGCGGTCGTGGTCACGAACGCCGGTGGGTTCGCCGTTCTCTCCTCCGACTACGCCGAACGCTACGGCATCGACCTGATCTCCCTGCCGCCGGAAGCCCTCAAGCAGCTCAACGATCAGCTTCCCGACTTCTGGAACAAGGACAACCCGATCGATCTCCTCGGCGACGCCAACGAAAAGAGGTTTGAACAGACCTTCAACGTGCTCGCCAAACACCAGGACTGCTGGGACATCGCGTTTGTCATCGGGTTCCCGAACCTCGTCATCGGGTCGGATCAGCTCGCAAACCAGATCATCAAGTTCTCGGAGAAGACCGAGAACATGATCGTTGC
Source organism: Methanoculleus sp. (assembly GCA_041677325.1). Taxonomy (GTDB): domain Archaea; phylum Halobacteriota; class Methanomicrobia; order Methanomicrobiales; family Methanoculleaceae; genus Methanoculleus. The sequence goes on along the minus strand of JBAYQF010000196.1, from coordinate 1,290 downwards.
GACGCTCCTCGGCGGCGGTTCCATGGACAGGGGCCGGAAGATCCTCAAAGAGAACGGCATACCGCTCTTCGACGAACTCGACTTCACCTTCCGGGTGATGGGAAGAATCCTCTGGCAGCGGTTCCGGTAAGATCCCTTTCCCGGATTGCCTCCCTCTTTTTATTCGCCGGCCGTCCCTCTTCCTGACAACAAGGAACGACAGAAGAACGATCAGCGTGTAGCATGCCCAGAAGAACGGGATCGCCATGTCCGAGTCCGGCTCAGTGGAGGAGAGTCGCAAGATGCCGGCTCCCATCGATTCCGCCGGCACATTTAGAGGTTGCTGGAGTGGTTCCGGGTTGTATAATTCCAGTTAGGAAGCGATGAAAACGGCAACATACTCCATCGACATCCAAAAAGAGCAGTGATTGTATCTCTCCAGGATCTCTCGATATGAGCCTGCAGGGCCTGGATGGGCAATTAAAGAGATCAACAGCAGTTTCAATATTTCTACACCATAGCGGGAGGCGGGTGGAACCTGCCCGGCAGGCAACCGACACCATAAAATAGATCGCATTCCTTCTGTCAATTGATACCTATGGCTGTACAGAAGATGGCAATTGCATCGTTGAAGAAGTATGAACTACCGCCCCTGCCCTACGCTCCCGATGCCCTTGAGCCTTACATCTCAAAGGAGCAACTCTCCCTCCATCACGACAAGCACCATCAGGCTTACGTGACCGGGGCGAACGCCGACCTCGATAAACTGGAGAAGGCGCGGCAGGAAGGTACCGACGTCGACATGAAAGCGCTCCTGAAGGAACTCTCGTTCAACATCGGCGGCCATGTCCTGCACACCCTCTTCTGGCCGACGATGGCTCCGGCCGGAAAGGGCGGCGGCGGGACTCCGGGTGGTGCGCTTGCCGACCGGATTGACCGGGAATGGGGTTCGTTCGATCGGTTCAAAACCGAGTTCACGAAGACCGCCGCGAGCGTCGAGGGATCCGGATGGGCAGCACTTGCACATTGCAGCATAACGGATCGCCTCATGATCATGCAGGTTGAGAAACACAACAACAACGTCTACCCGATGTTCGGGATCCTTATGGTGCTCGACGTCTGGGAGCATGCGTATTACGTCGATCACCGGAACAACCGGGCGGGGTTCATCGACGCGTTCTGGAATGTCGTGAACTGGGATGCGGTGAACAAGCGGTTGGAAAACCTCTGAACTCTTTTTTTTCTGGAGAAACCTCCCCATCCTGCAGGCTGCCCGGGCGCCGTTTCTGTTCCACGTTACGCGAGATGGTG
>JBAYQF010000195.1:0-3600 GCA_041677325.1 Methanoculleus sp. | reverse complement strand
TCCTCCACCGGGACACCCTGGATCTCGAGTCCGAAGGCGACGTTGTCGAGAACCGTCCGGTGGGGAAGAAGAGCAAAACTCTGGAAGATCATGCCGAGTTTGCGCCGCCGGATCATCCGGAGCTCCTCCTCACCCATGCCGACGATCTCCTCGCCGTCGATTTGTATCTCGCCCCCGGTTGGTTCGATGAGTCGGTTGAGGCAGCGTAAAAGCGTCGATTTTCCGCTCCCAGACAGCCCCATCAGCACAAATGTCTCGCCCGGCATGACATCGAACGAGATGCCGGTGAGGGCCAGCGTCGAACCGGTCTCCTCGTATATCTCCTGTTTTGAGCGGCCTTTTCTATGAAGTTCCAGTGCTGTTTCCGGATTCTGCCCGAACACCCGGGTCAGGTTCCTGACGCTGATTATTGGTTGTGGTGATTCTGTATCTTCTATCGTTGACTCTTCAGAAATGATAGAACCCTCCAGCTTCACGAGTTCTATCTAATCTGTTTTATAATCTCTGTTTTTGGAAAATGACGAATATACGCGGGGATTTGGGTTTTTCCGCCATTCTGCAGAGGATCTTAAGATCGAGTATCATCATGGTCTTTATCCCATAATTCATGAGCAATTCGGGAATCGTTCGCTGGATAACGCTCATTCATCCGAAACCCGATCCCACCGCCGCTCTACACCTGGAGCCCCATCCGCGCAGTGGGATGTCGGGGTTGTATGGGCTCTTGCGTACCCCGGGACACCGCCCCACAACTATCATGTGAGCCCCTTGAAATACCGGAAATATCTCTGGCTCCGCCCGGTGCGCCCGTCTATACCAGTTCTTTTATTGGCTGGAAGGTCATATCATTGTAGATTATTCCAGCCTGCCTGTGAGGCAGGGAATCAGGAACGTGGAGATCAGTATCATGCAAAAGGGAAAAATCGTCCTGGCATACTCGGGAGGTCTCGACACCTCTATATGTATCCCCCTCCTGCGCGAGCACTACGGGTTTGATGAGATCATCACCGTCGCGGTCGACGTGGGCCAGCCCGAGGAGGAGACCGCCCGGGCAACGGAGAAGGGCCGGAAGTTTGCAGATAAGCACTACACCATCGACGTGAGGGAGAAGTTCGTCGCCGACTATATCTTCCCATCAATTAAGGCAAACGGATCGTACGAAGGCTATCCGATGGGCACGTCGCTTGCCCGCCCGCTGATCGCCGAGGAGCTCGTGAAGATCGCACAGCAAGAAGGCGCTTCAAAGGTCGCACACGGATGCACCGGCAAAGGAAATGATCAGCTCCGGTTCGACTTCATCTTCAGGTCCGCCGGCTACGATATCATCGCACCGATGCGGGAGATGAACCTGACCCGCGAGTGGGAGATCTGCTACGCGCAGGACCACGGCATCCCGGTGCCGGTGGTGAAGGACAAGCCCTACAGTGTCGATGAGAACTGCTGGAGCCGGAGCATCGAGGGCGGCAGACTTGAAGATCCGGCATTCCACCCCCCCGACGATATCTATGCCTGGACGGTCTCACCGAAGGATGCTCCTGACGAGATGGAAGAGATCCGGATCGAGTTCGAGCAGGGTGTTCCGGTCGCCCTGAACGGGAAGAAGATGCCCGGCCTTGCCCTGATCCGGGAGTTGAACCTGATCGCGGGAAGAAACGGCGTCGGCCGCAACGATATGGTCGAAGATCGGGTTCTCGGCCTGAAGGCGCGTGAGATCTACGAACACCCCGCCGCAACCGTCCTGCTTGCTGCGCACAAGGATCTGGAGCACCTCGTCCTGACCCGATCGGAACTCGCGTTCAAGCAGATGGTCGACGATAAGTGGTCGGAGCTTGCCTACATGGGGCTTGTGCACGATCCGCTCTTCTACGCCCTGAACGCGTTCATCGACAAGACGCAGGAGCGGATGAACGGGTATGTGGACATGGGACTCTACAAGGGTTGTGCAAAAGTGCTCGGCCGGAACTCGGAGAACGCGCTCTACTCAAGCGATCTCGTCTCCTTCGACTCGACGACGATCGACCAGAACCACGCCGTCGGGTTCTCGCATTACTTCGGATTGCAGGCGCGCTTGCTCAAAAACCTCAAGAAGCGTTGAAAGGTGCTTAGAGCACCTTCTTCCCGGCTTCTTTTCCCGGCGTACACTCGAAGACATCGGTGATCTTGATGACGATGAGCGATTTTGCCGGGTACTTGTGCCCCTTCGTCTTCACCTGGTCGCGGAACTTCTCGTAATCGGGGCCCGACGTCTTGATCTCCGTTGCGCCCTTCACCTGGAAACAGCGCTTGGTATCCTGGTCGTAGAAGTAGAGCGCCGTTATGGGGTTTTCCTTGAGGTTCTCAAGCGTCTTTACCATGTAGTTATCCATGATCCAGACGGTATCGTCGTTGACGAGCTGAATCGATGCCATCGGCGCCACGTTTGGAACACCGCTCCTGGACGCGGTAGCCATCGGCATCACCTTGGTCTTCATGAATATCTCTTTAATCTCACCTGAAAGTGCAACCATACAATTCACCTCTCTTCCGGGCGAAACGAACGCCCCGGAGCGCCGGAACAGGTCCGGTCGTGTGACTATCCGTGTTGTGCACATATAAGCGCTCTGTCTATGCCGGAAGTGCCGGTTGTCTCACCATGACGGCCAGGTATGGCCGTCCGGGAGGGAGGAGACGCCGGCCCCACTGCAGAACCTACCCGAATCGATGGAAATACTCCCCCGGACGGCACATCACCTCCTCCTTCCCGGAGATGATAACTGAGTGGGATATCACCTTCTTCCTGTTCCGATCGCCCGATGTTCACATGGAAAAATATAAGCGGGCTGACAGGGAAAAGACTACTATGTGTGCCCGTTTTTTGGAGCGCTTTTTCAAACCCCCACCGCATATCGTTGAAAGTCCGCCTCCACCGTCGATCTCACACGGAGCGGGAGCGTGTGTTCCCGAGTACCGGGTGAAACCCTACTTTATCGTGGCGTCTGTCGAGATGGGCAATACCACGACGAAGTGCATCCTGACCGGCACGAACCTTGAGACGGGCAGGTCTTACGTCATCAACAAGACCGTGACGATGAGCCGCGACGTCCGGCCCCCAAAGCCCGGTGAGACGGTCTTCGGGGCAACCCTGGACGGCACGGAACTGACGCGGGAGTCGGTCACGGAACTGGTGCGCGATACCCTGATCCAGTGCCATAAGGAGGCTCACCTGAGCATCAAGGACGATCTCGACTTCGTTGTCAGGAGCACCGGCGTCGTGGCGGCGATGAATTCCCCCGACCAGGTCGGGGATTTCATCATCGCTCTTGCAAACGGCTGTCTCGAGGCCGGGGTTCCCCCGCGGAAGATGACGCCGCCGATGTCGATCGACAACCTCCCGCCGAAACTCCGGAAGTTCTCGTTTGCCGATAAGGTGGTCTTCGTCGGCGCGGTCGCCGGTGTTGTGCCGCCGGTCGGATGTACCGGCGTCGAGATGGTGGCAAACGAGATGGAGGGCGAGCTTGCGATGGCGGGGATCAAAGAAGGCGCCAAATGGACGGCGGTCGACTTTCGGAATCCCTGCATATCCATCGACTTCGGGACGACGCTCGATGGCCGGATCACGGG
>JBAYQF010000194.1:0-3610 GCA_041677325.1 Methanoculleus sp. | reverse complement strand
GCGATGATCTCCTCGTTTCCTATCCCGTTCTGGAGGCTCGCCGTCGGCCGCCCCCGGATAACCCCGGCATACTCTTCGCATATCGCCCGGGTATCGGTGCCTTTTGCGGTGATGATGACGAGATCGGGTTTGCACAAAACCTCATCCGGTCGCGTGACCGCCACGACCTCTCTAACAGTCCCGCTCCCCCAGACCCCCTCCATAACGAGGCCCCGATCGTGGATCGCATCGGCATGCACCGGCCGGCAGGCTGCGTAGACCCTTGCGGGGCCGCACAGCTTCCCGGCGAGGGCGAGTCCGACCGCCCCTGCACCGAGGATCAGGATGGTCGGGCGTTGTAATGGCTCCATCTGCTCATTTCTCCTGTTTGGTGCGAGGAGGGATAAGGTTACGGAACCGTGCCGTCCTGCCCCGCGAGCGAACGCTTTTCGTCTCCGGAACCGAGCTACCTTCAGATGAAGCACGTCACCAAGTCCGACGGCAGCCTGCAACCATTCGATACCGGGAAGGTGCGGAGGACGCTCCGGAACATGGGCGTCAGCGCGAAGGAGGCCGATCGGATCGCCGACGAGATCGAGGAGTCGGTGCCGGACGGGGTTCCGACATCGGCGGTCTTTCGGAGGATCCGTGCCCAGGCAAGCGCGGTCCGCCCTGCCGTCCGGCACAGGACGAACCTGCGGCGGGCGCTCTCGCTCCTCCGCCCGAAACCGGACTTCGAGGAGTTCGTGCGGGTCCTCCTCCGCGAGAACGGTTACCGGGTCAGGACCGGGTGCGTCCTTGCCGGTCGTTGCGGAGAGCACGAGGTGGACGCTATCGCAACGAAGGACGGCACTACCATATTCGTCGAAGTGAAGCATCACGTGAGCCAGCGCCGGGTGACCGGCCTCGACGAGAGCCGAATCGCCCGGGCAATCATCGAGGATCTCCAGGAGGGGTTTCGTATGGAGCGCTGCCCCGTCTCGATCGACGGCGCCCTGATCGTCTGCAACACCCGGCTCTCGGAGCATGCGAAGCGCTACGCATCATGCCGCGGGATCGGGCATATCGGGTGGGATTATCCGGAAGGCCGCAACCTCCAGACGATGATCGAGGAGACGCAGTCCTACCCGGTCACGATCGTCGCCGGGCTGACCCGGCCGGTCTCGGCCGGGCTTGCCGCTGCTGGGGTCGTCACGGCGAAGCAGATCGCCTACGGTGATGCCGGGACGATCGCCCATGACACGGGCATCCCCCTCAAAGAGGTGCTGTTGATCGCAGAACGGGCACGTGCCATCCTCGAACCTTGAGGTCAGGCGAGAGCCCGGAGTTGCTCTGCAGTCGGGTTGATGAGGACGATCTCGGGCTGACAGTTGAACCGGAGATCCACTCCTGCAAGGCTCGAACTGCAGATCCCGCGGGAGACGTAGGTGAGTGTTCTCCCGTCGCCGTCGAAGAGGCCGGCAAGCTCGATGATACCGAGATCGTTCAACTGCTTGACGACGGGAAAGAGGAACTGGCCGCCATGGGTATGGCCGGCGAGGATGAGGTCGGCGTCCCAGTCCGCCCGACAGGAGGGTTCGTGGATGAGGTAGACGGTGAATACGTCCGTTGCCGGAACTTCTGGCGGGTCGGCCATCCCCGCCCACCCGTCATCGATCCCGACGATGAGGATCTCCCTCTCCCCGGTATCGATTCGAGCGTAATCGTTCCTGAGGACGCGGACCCCGTTCTCCTCAAGTGCCGAGGCAAGTCCGTCGGCAAACGCGGTATCGGCGGATCCGTCGTTTAAGGCGGAGAGGTCGTAGGCGTCGACGTCGACCACGGCCGATGTCGAGGCGGCAAACGTCCGCTCGATACCTGTTGGGCCGTCGACACCCACCCGGTAGTCATGGTTCCCGAGCACGGCGTAGGCCGGTGCGTCGAGTGTGCCCCATACCCCCTGGAGTGAGAAATCCTCCTCCTCGCCGGTGACAAAGTCGCCGCCGATCAGGACGAGCGAGGGGTTTAAGCGGTTGATCTCGTGGATCACCTCCTGAACGTGGCCGATGTTGGACGGCCTGACGTGGGGATCGGTGATGTAAACGATGCCTTCAGGTGCGCCGTCGATCGAGAGGACGGTCACCTCGAATGCCCGCGCTTCCCAGACCATGTAGCCCGTCATGGAGGGAAGCACGATGAGCAGGAATATCGCCATATATCGTGCATCAGGTGTTTTCAGGTTCACTACATTTTATTCTCGGGCATGAATATAAATACGATCCGGAGGATCGGATCAGCGGTTGCGGGCGGGATCGATCGGTTCGCCCATGATCTCGGTGGATCTTGCGTCATGGGGAGGCTCGGTGAAAGGCCGGATGAATCGATCTTCTCCACCCCGTGCGAGGATGATTGCAGCGAAAACGGCGGCGATCGTCCCCCCGACGAGATCGGCGATGAGGTCCGACATGGTATCGGCGTTGCCGAACTGGAGGTTCGTGCCGAGGACCTGATCGACCGTGAACTCGTAGACCTCCCAGATAACCCCTGCGGCGAGCGTCGCCGTCAGGATGAAGACGATGATCGCCCCCCCTGTCAGCCGGATATCCCCCCGATGTTCGGCAAAGAGTGCGATAAAGAAGGCGACAAGCCCGACGGTGGCCGAGGCGATGAGATGGGCAAGTTTGTCGTAGCAGGGCGCAAGGGTGACGTAATACCCCCCAACATGCCCCATGACATGGAGGTAGAAGGAGACGGCGATGAGGAGGTTGATCTCCCAGGGGAGATGGAGGTGCAGGTTTCGTGCCATGAGGGCCGGTGTCGTCGCCAGGAGAAACGCGACGGCTGCCGCGAACCCGAGGAAGTACTCCCCCGCAAGGACGCTCGAGGCTGCGGCGAGGAGTATGAGCGCCTGAACAGTGTAGGCGAGGTAGACTCCGCGCGGGCGGTTCGGGCGTGCCATGGGGATGGATGCTCCCGGCAATATACATACCCACCCCGGCCTCGGGTATACCCGGCCGGGACAGGGCAATCGCCCGCTACGCCTGCGGGAGAATATTTGATATCCTAGCAGTTGTATAAATTCGTCACACAAGAGATCGGATACTCTGGATGATGGGGTTGATGAACTGACAGATCCTGTGAAACGCAAATCCGGGTCGGGTGGAGGAGAGCCGGGTGAAGAGATCATCCGCGTGCGCCTGCCGAACAAGAGAAACCGGGAGATGTTCGGGAGTGCCGAACTGATGCTCGGGGCAAACCATATCAGGATCCGCTGTTTTGATGGGGTGACGCGCATCGGGCGGATCAAGGGTAAGATCAAGAAAAAAGTCTGGATCCGGGAAGGGGATCTCCTGGTCATCGTCCCCTGGAGTTTCCAGGACGAGAAGTGCGATATCGTCTACCGCTACACAAAACCCCAGGTGGAATGGCTCCGGAAGAACCGGTATCTCTGACATCTTCTCCTGAAGGTTCCGGGTTCGGGGGATGCCGGAACCCCTCCTCCCGCTTTAGCCCATGAGGGGTGCCGAACAGCACACCCTTCGCGGGTTTGGGCGGCAATGGATCTGAAAAAAGGATCAGAGGTTATGGATCCTGATCTTATACTCTTTTATGACGAGTTTGTTGACGGGTTTGCTGCTGATATCCCATCCGT
>JBAYQF010000193.1:0-3633 GCA_041677325.1 Methanoculleus sp. | reverse complement strand
GTCGATTCCATTTACCTGATATAATCTTCATGCGCCATACTTATGACTCTTATTAATTAGGTCCAAGATGATCGGCATGAGGTCGCGACCGCGGATACGGTGGAGCCCGCCCTCCGCACACGAGATCTCATCGAACCGGTCTGTCCGATCGATCCGGACACCCGGCCCCCTGATGATGACCGGAACGGGGTCGGCGCTGTGGTCTTTGACCGAGCAGGGCGTGCTGTGGTCGGCGCAGATGACGATCAGGGTATCACGGAGTTCGAGCAGCGGCGCGAGAGCTGTATCGATCACCTCGATGAAATCGCGTTTCTGGATGGCTTTGCCGTCGTGTCCGGCCTCATCTGCGCCCTTGATGTTCATCAACACGAAGTCTTTTCGGCCGAGCTCCCCTATCGCTGCCCGCACCTTGGCGTCGAGATCGGAGTCGGCCGAGCCTGTCGTGCCCGGCACCGGGATGTGTTCGAGCCCCACGGCCCTCCCGATCCCGGATATGAGGGTGGCTGCCGAGATGACACTCCCGGTGAGCCCGTAACGCTCGGAAAACTGCGGAAACGTGCCCATCTTGCCGGCACCCCGGATCAGGAGGAGGTTCCCCGGCGGGAGTCCATCCTCTATTCGTCGGGCGTTCATCGGGTGATCATGAAGGATCTCCTGTGACTGGCGGACGAACTCGTTGCAGGCCTCCGCCGTCTTTGCATCCGCCGGATCGCCGGTGCAGGGCCGAATCGTGAGCGGTCGCACCCCTTCACCCTTCGGGTCGTTTGAGGAGACTTTGTCGCCGAGACCTTCCCCGGAGAGGGCGAGAGCCGCACGGTGGCCGGCGCCTGCCTCGAACCGGAATCCGACACCGAGTCCCGAGAGATCTACACCCTCCCGGATGGCTTTTGCAAGCGGTTCTGTCGCGGAGATCCTCCCCGCCCGGCGATCGGTCACAAGGCCGGCAGCATCAACGGTTGCGAAGTTGCACCGGAATCCTATCATCCCCGCGGTCATGTGGATGCCGGTTCCTTCGGCCTCGAGCGGGCCGCGACCGGTGTAGAACTCCCGTGGCGGGTAGCCGAGCAGGGCAAGGTGGGATGTGTCTGACCCCGGCCGTATCCCGGGCGCGACGGTATCCATGATCCCGCATATACCTTCAGCGGCGATCCGGTCGAGAACTGGGGTCCGTGCGGCGGCGAGCGGGGTCAGGCCATCCAGCGGCTTGCAGGGGCGGTCGGATATCCCGTCCAGCACCAGGAAGAGAACCTTCTCAGCGATCATCGAGAACAGGTGAGATCCCGAACCTGATTACTCTTCCCCGGTGGGTGATGGGAACCCCGCCCTCCCGGTCACTGCAGGGTATATTCACCGGGAAGACGAAAGAACGAGAAGTATCTGTTTTACGGAAAAAATGGGTGGTGGGCCTTATATGGCCGCAACCTGTTCCAGTTTGGACTTGGTGATCTCGACCCGGCGGATCGGGTAGATCTCCTTGACGGCCTTGAAGATGTCCCGGGCCATGTCGCCGGAGACGATATCTTTGACCAGGGTCTCGAAGTCGCTCTCGGCCGCTCTGGCGGCGAGTGCCTGCGAGATTGCCTGCCGTACGGCATGCACCTGGCTCTGGTCGGCCCTCGAGAGGGTCAGGCAGACGACCGTCACCCGCAGGAGTTTTTTGTCCTTGCTGACGATCGGGTGAATGGTGTCGATGCGGGATGCCCGCCGCTTGACCATCGACCGGAGGTAGTCGCGAGTCACTTCATGCCCGACGAACTCGGTATACGCGGCATCGCCGGCGACGTTGTTGATCTTGAATCTCATCTTGATGTGGGACTTGGAGTAGTCCTGCACGATCTCACCGAGCGTTGCGGTCATGACACGACCGACCATGTTCTCGGGGTCGGCGGAGATGGTGTCGCCGATCTCGGTTTTGCCGAAGGCGTCCGGTACATAGACACGGTACCACTTCTTGGCCTTCCAGCCTTCCAGCCTTCTTCCAACCTGTTTCTTCTTTGCCATGGTATCATTTCTCTCTGTTATTATCGATTTTTCAGTCCGTTTGATCCTGATTCCACTCCAGAACTCCCCTGACCACCCTGCCGCCGTTTTGAGGCGGCGGTACACACGTCCTCCGCTATCGCCAGGTTCATGAGGTAATCGTCCACCGAGGCGATGATCGACCGGAGCCTGGTCCCATCGATCTCGGCCCGCACCCTCCCCCTGATCGCTGTCGTCCTGATCAGGGTGAGGTTGTCGGGTTCGAGTGCCGCGGCCACACAATCGGGGAGGCTGTGCGGCGTCTCGATGGCGCCCTCGATCCGGATCATGCGGGGATCGCCTCCAGGAGCGCCTGCCTGAACCGGTCTGCCTGGTCGGCGGCGATCCGGGCGCCGGCACGACGTCGGTGTCCACCGCCCCGGCCGCCGCACGCCTCCGCAACCGTCTGCATCACCGCTTCGAGATCGACCTCGACACCCGGCGGGCAGCGTGCCGAGATGGAGCAGGCGTCGCCGCTCCGACCGATGACGAAGACCGGGCTGCTCTGGACGAAATCGTTTGCAAGTGCATCCGCGACATCGCTTGCGACTCCTCCGTCGTCTACCTCAAATATGGCGATGCGTTCGTCGAGGCGACGCACCCCGCGGATGCCGGCGACGACCGCCTGCCGGTAGCGGGCGGTGATCTCCCAGGCATCCTGAAGTGCGTGGCTAGAGCGGAGACAGAGCGATGCGCCGATATCTCCGCTTCCGGCCTTACCGCAGGCGTCGACGACGGCGGCAAGATTCAGCGCCTCGTCGATCACCTCGCGGCCGAGGTTGTAGGTGGTGCCCCAGATCCCGCAGAGCGCGGAGGTTGAGGCGTTCGGGGCTGCTGTGAGGACGATCTGGGTGAGGAGCGACTCGGTGTCCATGTCGTCCTCATCGGTGACTTCTGCAACCAGTGTTCGGGCGGCATCGGGCACGCCGGAGAACCCCGTGAGGTAGGGATCGACGGCGAGCGCGAGCTGCTCGACGAGCCCTCTCCCTGGAAGGCGGAGGCCGCGGCGGGGCGTTATGAACCCGTTCGCGATGCCTTCGTTCACGATCTCCCGATTGGAGCCTTCGAGTGCCTGGCCGTCTCCGATGATCCCGAGGAGCGCAAGCCCCGCTAGATCCCGGTTATCACCCATGCGCTGGGCAATGATATAGGCCGCGCCGGCCGCTGAGAGATCCCGGTCGCCGTCGATCCCGGCGAGGTGCGGGTTGACATGGTAGTCCCCCTCAAAGTGGGGCAGGTGGTGATCCACCACCATGATGTCGCCGGGGAGGTCTGTGAGTGCCGATCCGAAGTCGCAGAGAAGCACGCTGCTGTCGCCGGGGAGGTCGGCCGTGGTGATGCCGGGGCGTATCCTCAGCCGGAACCGTCCACCTTCACGGAACATGGCGTGGCAGAGGATGGATGCGGCGGCTATGCCGTCGGCATCATGGTGCGCCAGCACCTCCACGAACTCCTGCTCGAGCAGGTGGTCGGCCAGGCGTGCAGCAACGGTGTCAAGCGACATGGATCATCAGCGGGTGAGCAGGATCTCCGCGGTCTCCGGTTTGTACGTCCAGCCTTTCGGCATCCGTCCGGACCTGACGTAGTATTTGACCAATCTGCGCACCTTGGACT
>JBAYQF010000192.1:0-3688 GCA_041677325.1 Methanoculleus sp. | reverse complement strand
TTTCCGTCTGCTATCACCATTGACTGCCCCCGCCCCTCGTGGGCGGGGGAGGAGCGCCGAAGGCGCGGACGGAGTGGGGATTGCCGAAGAAGGGCATATGGGTACCCTCCGGCCAGGGTGCGGAGCAGGAGTTACGAGAAGAACCGTATTGAGTAGAGACAGGGGAGGGGAGCAAAGCCCCCCTCCCCGTCAGCCCCACCCCTGTGGCGATATTCCCACGGTCCACTGTATTGGGAGGTGCGAGGGAAGGGCGGTTCCCCGCCTAACATCTGGAACACGGCTTTCCATCTGCTATCGCCATTGACTGCCCCTGCCCCTTGCGGGCGGGGGCAGGGTGGGGGCAACTGGTCTACCGGATTGGTGGTGACGATAGGGATGGGAGGCCACTCCTGCAACCTGCTGCACGGGGGGACCCCGAAAAAGAACCAGGCATGCTCCGGGTCACCACGCGCAGGAAGGTGCCGTGTCCACCCTGATCGCGTAAACGAGGTTCTCCGTGGGGAACTCCGCCTGCACCCGCCCATCGAGTCGGTCGGCGCGCCCGATCTTGTGAGCCTATCAAACGTCACGCTGCCTCCATGAACACCTATCGATGCCCTTCCCCCAGCGCGGCGGCAAGGCCAGGCCAGACCCCGGCGAGGAGGGAGGCGGCGGCAACGGCGAAGCAACGGAACAACCCGGCCCCTGCCGTGAACCGCCTCACAACTCCCCGATATCCTCATACCAGAGGTCGGGGTGCTGCTCGATGAACGTGCCCATCATCTCCTTGCAGACGTCGAGATCCAGGTCGAGCACCTCGATCCCGTGCGACTCAAGGAACTCTCGTGCTCCGGGAAAATTCACCGATTCCCCGACCACGACCTTTCCTATCCCGAACTGGACGGCCGCTCCCGCACAGAGGTAGCAGGGCATCAGCGTCGAGTAGAGGGTGCACTCTGCGTAACTGCCGATCCGGCCTGCATTCCTCAGGCAGTCGATCTCGGCATGGAGTATGGGGCTCTCATCCTGGACGCGGCGGTTCCGGCCACGCCCGACGATCTTCCCGTCGCGCACCAGCACCGCCCCGATGGGTATCCCACCCTCTTGCAGGCCCATCTTTGCCTCCTCGATGGCGCATCTCATGAAAATATCCGTCTTCATCGCCTCCCGGATGCCCGACCGGATATAGGCCGATTGCAGCATCCTACCATCTGTACAAAGACGTTCATCGATAATAAACGCATACTGGACGATACCGGCCGGTATAACGAGGATAAATGTCTTCAGACGCTCGGGATCTCCCGAGCGATTCCGATCTCATCGAGCGCTTTCCGGACGGCAACCCTGACATCGCGGTCGGCATCCCCGAGGAGAGCCACAAGGGGCTCCCGGGCAAGCGGGTTCCCTATCCGGCCGAGCGCCCAGGCCGCCATCCTCCTGACCCGGGGTTTTTTGTCGCCGAGAACCCGGATCAACGGCTCGACCGCACGGGGATCGCCGATATTTCCAAGCGCCCAGGCCGCCCCCATCCGGACCCAGGGGCTGGTGTCCTCAAGACTCTGTATCAGCGGCGGGACGGACTCGCGCCCATCGATGAGACCGAGCGCCCTTGCGGCCTTCCACCGCACCTCGACATACTCATCCTCCAGCGCCTCGGCGAGCAGCCGTACCGCGCGGCTATCGCCGAGTTCCCCGAGTGCATCCGCAGCCCGCCACCGATCATTGAGATCCCCGGACGCGAGCATCGAGAGATATCTATGGAGGCGTTCCTCCCTCACCAGCACCGTCGGGTCCTCTTCTGCCATAGGATCGTATACCCGGCGGGGGCCAGCCGGGTATAAGGTTTTGCCCTCGAAGATGTCGGGAAAGGTACACTTTTTCTACTCTCCCTGCCTTCACCATAGTATGGAGAATCCGACGGTTACACCGGAGGGTACGGCGTTTCCCCCGGATCTGGAACGTCTCGGTCTCGCTACCGGGGCAAGGATCGATATCAGGGATCTTGATACACTGGGACGCCGCCACAGCTTCCATGTCTTCCTCTACTTTGAGAGAGATCTGGCGCGAGACTCAACGCTCCGGGAAGACCTGCAGGAGTATGGCGACGCCCCCGAACTTGAACGCCCGTTCGTCAACCTGAGTACATTCCTCCGGTTCGCTGCCGAACAAGATCCCCTCTTCACCCGGCAACTGGACGAACTCCCGCTGATCATCGAGATCGTGGCCTACGGGGAACTCAGGACGGAGGAAGGAAAACAGATACCATACGTCAAAGGGCTGATGCCGTTCCTGGATGAGCTCACGGTGGAGGACACCCCGGCCGCATCCTGAACTCCCGTTTACGGAAGCCTGACGGTGCCCGCACCCCTCAGGATATCCAGACTCACGTCGAAGTTCCTGACCGTATGGGTGAGCGCACCCATGCTGATGATATCGATCCCGGCCGCGGCATACCCGGCGAGATCGCCGCCGGCGACACCGCCCGAGACCTCGATAGTGACCCGTTCGCGGAGGCCGCGGGCGACGAGCGACCCGACCGCCTCCCTGACGGCATCCGGTGCCATGTTGTCGAGAAGGATGATATCGGCACCGGCAACCGCAGCTCCGACGGCGTCCCGTGCCGTCTCGACCTCCACCTCGACCACCCGGTAGCGGCTCCACTCTTTCGCCTTCCGGATCGCTTCGGGAAGGGGCACCAGCGCAAGGTGGTTGTCCTTGATCAGGACCATATCCGAGAGAGAGTAACGGTGCGGATCGCCCCCGCCGAGAACCACCGCCTTCTTGTCGAGCGCCCGGAGTCCCGGTGCGGTCTTCCGGGTTGCGGCAACCCGCACATCCGGAGAGACCACACGGACGGCATCGACCGCCTCTCGCGTCCGGGTCGCGATCCCGCTCATCCGCCCTATGATGTTGAGCGCTGTCCGCTCCAGAAGAAGGATTGCCCGTGCACGCCCCTCGAGCTCGAGGAGGGTCGTTCCGGGAGCGACCGGACGGCCGTCGGGGGTGCGCTGATGCACCATGACGCCGAGATGCTCAAAGAGCGCCCGCGCCTCCTCAAGGCCGGCGACGATCCCTGTATCTTTCGCCCGGATCACCGCCCGGCAGACAACATCGGGGACGACCGCCTCAGAGGTGGCGTCGCCCCACGGTGCATCCTCCCGGACGAACCGGAGCAGGTCCTCGGTCGGGATCATCCGCATCACGCACCGACGGCGATCATCCGTTCGATCGCCCGCCGTGCCCGCTCCATGACATCCGGCGGGAGGACGACCTCATGCTCCCCGGACTCAAGCGCCCGGCGGAGGTCTTCGAGCGAGATCTTCTTCATATCCGTGCAGATGGCCTCCGATTTCTCGTAAAAGACCCGCCCGGGGTAGAGCACCCGCAGACGGGAGGCCATCTCCCGCTCGGTGAAGATCCACCAGGGCTCGTTCCCACCGACCGCGGCACCCCGGACCATCCCACCCGTGGAGGCTATCCGGTCGGCCTGCTCCTGGATCTCAGGCGGGCACTCGGGATGGCAGACGATCTCGCCGCCTCTCTTCCGGGCCGCCTCGACGTCGGCGATGGTGAATCCCGCATGGACGTAACAGTGGCCGCCGGGCGGGAGGGGGATGATCGTCTTCTCGGGAACCTCCCGCTGGACGTATGCCGCGAGGTTAGAGTCCGGCCCAAAGAGGATCGTGTCGTTTGAGAGCGACCGGACGAC
>JBAYQF010000191.1:0-3709 GCA_041677325.1 Methanoculleus sp. | reverse complement strand
CCCACCGGAGCCTGTGGCGCAACGGAAGGCGTCTTCGTAAACGCCGCCGTCCATAAAACCGTGAAGAAGATGCTGCAGGAACAGGGCAAACTCTCCGGGAAAGGAGATGAAGGCGCCTGGGCACCTGCCATCACCGACATCGAAGCGTTCGAGATCATCGCGAACGCGATCAACACCGTCTCGGACGAGACGAACGTCGAGGTCCGGATGGGGATCGACGTGGCGGCAAGCGAGATGTGGAACGGCGAAGAGTACCGCTACAAAGACGCGGCACGGAGCCGGGAAGACCAGGTCGCCTACATGGCCGATCTCGTCGACCGCTACAACCTCATCTACATCGAAGACCCGCTCTTTGAAGAGGACTTCGAAGCGTTTGCCGACCTGACCGAACAGGTCGGGGACCGGTGTCTCATCTGCGGCGACGACCTCTTCGTGACCAATGTAGAACGGATCACGAGGGGCGTCGAGATGGGCGCGGCAAACTGCGTCCTGATCAAACCAAACCAGATAGGGACGCTCACCGACACCTTCGAGGCGATACGCCTCGCACAGGAGAGCGGGATGGAGACCGTCATGAGCCACCGGTCCGGGGAGACGACCGACGCGACGATAGCGCACCTTGCAACCGCGTTCGGATGCATCTTCCTCAAGACCGGCGTGGTCGGCGGTGAGCGGATAGCTAAACTGAACGAACTGATTCGCATAGAGGAGCTGATCTAACTTGACAGGAAACGAACTTGAGATTGAACTGAAAGAACCGCTGATGCCCGTCGAGGAGTACCTCGCGGCTGGTGTGCACATCGGCACCCAGCAGAAGAGCAAGGACATGATGAGGTTCATCTACCGCGTCCGCGGGGATGGACTCTACATACTGGATATCCAGGCGACCGACGAACGGATCAAGACCGCTGCGAAGTTCCTCTCGCAGTACGAGCCCTCGAAGATCCTGGTCGTCACCTCCCGGCAGTACGGCCAGTACCCGGCCAAGAAGTTCGCCGACGCCATCGGCGGCATGGCCGTCATCGGCCGCTTCATCCCCGGTATGCTCACCAACCAGCGCCTACACGGCTTGAACACCTACATCGAGCCCGACGTCGTCGTGGTGACCGACCCCATCGGCGATGCTCAGGCGATCAACGAGGCCGTCCAGACCGGTATCCCGATCGTTGCGCTCTGCGACACAAACAACATGACGAAGTACATCGACATGGTCATTCCGACGAACAACAAGGGCCGGAAAGCGCTCTCGGTGATCTACTTCATCCTGGCAAAAGAACTGCTCCGCCTGCGCGGCGTGACCACATCGCTCACGCCCGAAGACTTTGAGACAGAGTTATAAGATCCGAAGCACAAGAGCTCAAACGTTGATGGATATGCGACCATGCAGTGTAGCGGGAATGTTCTATCCTGCCGAGCCCAGGCATCTGGAGCAGCTGCTGGAGGCGTTCTTCCGGAAAAAGGACCCGGGGATACGATCCCTGGGGATCGTCTCTCCCCATGCAGGATACATCTACTCGGGGGAGACGGGAGCCTGTGCTTTCTCTACCATACCACCTGATTTTGACGGCACGTTTCTGGTCATCGGCCCGAGCCATCGTGGATACACGACCTGTGCCTCCGCCGTACCGTGGGCAACGCCGCTCGGGATCGTCGATGTCGATACGGAGTTCATCGACGCGCTGGATATCGATATAGATGAGGGGGCGCATCAGGACGAGCACTCGATCGAGGTGCAGATGCCGCTCATAAAATACCGGTTCCCGAGAGCAAGAGTCGCACCCATCCTCATGGGAGACCAGAGCTACAGGGCAGCAGAAAATCTTGCGGAGCGCCTCCTTCAGGCGATCGAAGAGACAAAACGGGATGTGCGGATTGTCGCCTCAAGCGACTTCTCTCATTACATCCCCGACGAGACTGCCCGGCAACAGGACCTGTATGCGATCGACGCGCTCAAGACCCTGGACATACCCGAGTTTTACCGGCGGATCCAGGAACGGCACGCTACAGTCTGCGGCTACGGCCCGATCGCGGCCATGTGCCTTGTGTGCCGTGCGCTCGGTGCAGGAAGAGCAGAACTCCTGCGATATACGACCAGCGGCGACGTGACGGAAGATTACAATCAGGTAGTGGGGTATGCAGCGATAGCGGTGGTCTGATTGGCAACATGGAGCGCGCCGGGCAAGGTCTTCCTGTTCGGCGAGCATGCAGTGGTCTACGGAAAACCCGGGGTCGCTATGGCGATCAAGCCCCGGGTCTTCGTCACGGTGAGGAAAACCCGCAACCCGACCCGCCCGAAGTCGCCCTACATCGACGAGTGCTTCAAGATGATGGATGTCCGGGGCAGCATCTATGTCCGCTCCCAGCTCCAGAGCTCGTCGGGGCTCGGGTCGTCGGCCGCGGTGACGGTGGCAACGCTCTCTGCGATCAACGATGAGTTCAACCTCGGGCACGCCCGCGAGTATATCGCCGAGACGGCGTTTGCCATCGAGAAAAAAGTCCAGAAAGGGCGGGCAAGCCCCACCGACACCTACGTCTGTGCAAACGGCGGCATGGTGCTCATCACGGGGAGCTCCAAGCGGAGACGGCCGCCGGAGAACCGGCAGAGCGGCGTAGGGAACACCATGGTGCCGCACAGCACGGTAAAGATGGTGGAAGCGGTCGGAACCCTGCAGAAAAAGCATCCCGAGATCGCAAACCCGATCCTGGACTCCATCGGGGCATTGACGCTTGCCGCCCTCCATAACATCGGCAACCCGAAAGAACTCGGGCAGTATATGGACATGAACCATGCCCTCCTGGAGGCGCTCGGCGTGGGACACCCGGTGAGCAGCAAACTCGTGCTTGCGGCACGGGCAAGCGGCGCCTACGGTGCGAAGATCACCGGTGCCGGCGGCGGTGGATGCATCATCGCCCTCTGTCCCCGTCGCGCGAAGAGCCGGGTTGCCGGAGCGATCGAGGCCTGCGAAGGGAAAGCCATCATCACGACGATAGATACCGATGGTGCGAGAAAAGAGAAGCATGACTGAGAGCGTGGTACTGAAACTGGGCGGGAGCGTGATCACCGATAAGTCGGGGGAATGCGCCATCGATCACGCCCGCCTGCGCGAGATTGCGGGAGAACTCGCCGCACATAGAGAGACCGCTCTCGTGCTCGTCCACGGCGCGGGGTCGTGCGGGCATCCCGAGGCCCGGCGGTACCGGATCAACGACGGCCTCACCGCCGATAACGTCCCCGGCGTCTACGAGACACATACCGCCGTCTCAAGCCTGAACACAGCGGTCGTCACCGCCCTGCGGGACGCGGGGGTCGAGGCGATCGGCATCCACCCCCTCGACCTCGGCCTCGCTGAAAACGGGCGCCTGGTCTCGTTCGAGACCCGCCACATCGCCGAAATGATAGATTACGGTATTGTACCCGTGCTGCACGGCGACGTGGTGATGGATAGCCTCCGGGGCTCCTGCATCGTCTCGGGCGACCAGCTGGTGACCCACCTTGCCGCTGCGCTCGGGAGCGGGCGTGTCGGGCTTGCGACGGACGTACCCGGTGTCCTCGAAAACGGTACGGTCGTCCCGCGTATCGACCGGGACACAATAGAATCGCTCGATATCGGCGGATCAGGCAACACCGACGTGACCGGGGGCATGCGCGGCAAGATCGCAGAACTCCTGGCTCTCGCCGATGCCGGCATCGACTCACATATCTTCCATG
>JBAYQF010000190.1:0-3713 GCA_041677325.1 Methanoculleus sp. | reverse complement strand
GTGGAGAGTTTCATATCCATTGAGTGCAGGGTGCTCTGCTGCTCTTCTCTATAGAATGGCCTATGTCCTGCTGGATAAATCTTTGCCGGTTGTGGAACACCCGGGAAACCTTTTCGTTGCCGCTGAAGAGATACTTACCTGTGATGCAACCGGGAGCGGACGGGGCGGGCAGGCGGGTCTACCTGGACATCGAGTTCGGTTACGTCTACGGCACCTGCCGTGTGGTCATGATGCCGATCGAGATCGGTGCGATCGCGCACAACCCGGAAGACGACAGTATCCGCTACATGGCCGAGCAGTTCCGCTACGATATCGATGTCGAGATATGGAAGAAGGTGACCGATGAGTGCGGCAGGACCGTCGGTGTTGCGACGGCTGTGGCGAATATGGGGTGCGGGGAGTACGGAAAACCTTACGATCACTTCTACCGGCTTCCGGGCGACGGGATGCCCGTTGCGAAGGCGACGGCGCAGAATGCGTTTGACGATCTCCGCCTCTTTATGGAGTCGGTCATCCCGGCCGCGAAAGCCCGGGCAATCGTTGTTTTTGCTGCGGATATGGAGAAAAGAGCCTTTCGCTCCGCAGGATTCTCACTCGACGGCTGCATGCTCATCGACCTCCAGAGGGATATCCGGCGGTATTTCAGGATGAAACAGGTGCTCTCCCTCGACCGTCTTGCCCGTCTCATCGACTTTTCCACCGACGGCTCCACCGTTGCCTCGACGCACTTCAGGTATCCTGTCCCGCCGGAGTGCCGCCACCTCCTCGATGCCCACCGCGGCATGGGAGATGCCGCCCGGACGTTCCTGCTCGCGCGTGAGTTCCAGGAGAGGCTTCCACATCTTGAGGAGCGCATCCACGGCCTGATCAGGACCTGCGAGGGTGAGGTCTGAGCATGAAAGTCCTGTCAGGCATCGTTCTTCACTGAGATCGCCTTTTTTCGCCCATGCGTTGACTGCCCGGGCGCGGGGTTGCAGGCATCATCCTGCTCCCTATACGCCCCGGTCAGTAGAACATCGACCAGAACGCCCCCGCCGATCCCTCCGGTCCCTGCTGGCACATGTAGGCAGGCGTTCGCGCGCACCAGCGCCATCTGCGGCCCGGCTCCCCGGGGGATGGGAGTTGCGGTGTATCCGCCGTCTGTCCGTGAGATCGTGAGGAGGACAAACTCATCGTGGTCGAGATCCGCTGTGATCGTCCTGGTGAGCCGTGCACGGAGGCGTTCCGCCGGTCGGGGATGGAACCCCCACGCCGCAAGCAGCGGGAGAGCGAGTTCCCGTGCGACCGTCAGAGCGGCTATCGGGTAACCCGGAAGCCCGATGACGGGTTTACCGTCGATCCGGCCGATGATCGCCGGCGCACCCGGTCTCATCGCGATACCATGAACGAGCACCTCGCCGAGGCTGCTTATGGTGACGGCGGTGAAGTCGCGCGTGCCTGCCGATGAACCGGCGGAGATCACGAGCAGGTCGTTCTCGCGGATGCCCCGCTCGATGGCTTCCCGGAGTAATGCCGGTTCGTCGCGGACG
Organism: Methanoculleus sp.; assembly: GCA_041677325.1. Classification (GTDB taxonomy): domain Archaea; phylum Halobacteriota; class Methanomicrobia; order Methanomicrobiales; family Methanoculleaceae; genus Methanoculleus. The sequence goes on along the minus strand of JBAYQF010000190.1, from coordinate 2,184 downwards.
ATCGGGTAGCGGGTGCAGGTGGCGCCCGCTTCGTCGAAAAGAGCAGCGGCAACGGCCGTGTTGCTCTCGATTGCTCCTCCAGGCCCGGGAAATTCGCCTGCTCTGACCAGTTCGCTTCCAGTCGGGATGAGGCCGACCTTCACCGCCCGTACATCCACCGTGGTGATCCCGTAGGAGAGGAGCGCCCCTATATCCCAGGGGTGTATCCGGTGGCCGGCCGGGAGGATCAACCCGCCCTGCCGGATCTCGGAGCCGGCTGGATGGATATGCTCTCCCGGGGCCACCGTCATCTCCGTGCACCAGGCACCGTCTCCTTCGATAACGTCTTCGATCATGACGACCGCATCATAGCCGGGAGGGATGGCGTTTCCTGTGTTCACCCGGTGCGGGTTCTGGAGCGGGATGGGATTTCCCTCGCTCGCCTCGAGGGTCTCACTGCTCACGACGGCAAATCCATCCCGTGCTGAGATCCTCGTTGCCGGAACCGTCAGGAGCGAGTGGATTGGCCCTGCCGTCACTCTTCCTGCCGTTTCGGCAACCGGGAGGCTGATGACCCGGTCGGGATATGGGAAGGCCGAGCGCACCAGCTCCCGGACTTCTCCAAACGGCCTGGATGCGAGGCGATGCCTCACCATGATGATATGCCCATATCATCACCTGTTCCTGGTGGATCGACCCCGGTGTGTAAAAAAGTTAGATCTGGGTGTAGAGGTTTGCATACACCGTTTTGCCCTTGGAGACCGGGTGGCGTTCGCCGAGATCTCCGATGTGGTGGGCGAAACGTCCCTTCACACCATCGACCTCCTGCTCCACCTCGCCGATCTTCTGGAACCCCGGGAGCGGGTTCTCGATCTCGCCAAAGACGTAGATGTCGCCTTTCACCATCTGCCCGCCGACACGGCCCTTGGCATTGCCCTTAACGATGACGGTACCGCCCTCGCCGTGGGTGGAGATGTGGATATCCGCATCTCCGCCGATGATGATCGTGCCGCCGTTGATGAACGTGCCTGTATCATTGCCCGCATCCCCGGCGACCCGGATGACCCCGCCCTGCATGCCGCGCCATTCACCGCGGGGGGATGAGCCCAGGTGGTGTCCGGCGTTCCCGTCGACGATCAGTTCGCCGCCTTCCATCCCGATGCCGCAGAACGAGTCGACGTTCCCTTTGACATGGATCTTTCCGCCCTTCATCCAGCCGCCGATGTACATGTCGGCGTTGCCTTCGACGACGATATCGCCGGCGGTCATCTGCTGTCCGATCCGCTTCACGCGCGTGCAGTCGCCGCGAAGAACGATCTTCGTATCGGCTGCGGTTGCCCCGCCGTTCCCTGCGACCGCAAAGTGCTTTCCGAGCGGGCTCTTCAGCTTGGCCTCCCAGATCTCGATGGCGGCGATCTCGGCCGCTGTCTTGCCTGCAAAGTTGTCCGGAGTGATGTTCTGTCCCTCAAGATAGAGTTCGGGAGGGTTTTCCAGAGTGAGAGTTACTGTCTTCATGTTCCCAATCACCTTACTATGTCGTATCGACCTCGATCACTCGTGGGTTGTGGAGGTGCTCATCGAAGAGCTGGTAGTTCTCGACTCCCACGCTGTAGTGCCGGAGGAAGTGCTCGTAGATGTCTCTCTGCACCTGTGCGTTCTCCGGGACCTTCACGTCGACCCAGACCGTCCGCTTCGCCGGTTCTGCGACGACTTCGCCACCCTTGACGGCCACGATGCCGTCTTTAACCAGGTAGGCGCACCGCGAGAAGGCGCTCTCGATCATGTCGGGGTTCGAGGGCATGTTCTCGGGGTTGAGGGCGTATACGGCAACATTGCCGTCCATGCCGGGAGCAAGCCCGCCGTAGGTGTTGCTGATGCCGAGCGCCTTTGCAGGTCCCGCCCGGGTCATCTGCGCGATCTCGTAGAGTGTGAGCTCGCGGTCGATGCCGTCGATGGTGGTCGACTCGATCGTCCGGTCGAGCCACTTGAACGTCTTCATCGTCTCGTCACGCGCAGCCCTGCTCATGAGCCACTTGATGACCCGCGGGTAGCGTGTGAACGGTCCGGCGTTCGGGTGGTCGGTGGTGATGAACGTCCGCATCAGGTCATTGGAGTAGAGCGCGATCTCAAGACCGACAGCCCACTGGATGGTGGAGACCTTGACGTTCGGGCTGTAGACGTAGGGGACGACACCAGCAGCGGTCT
>JBAYQF010000189.1:0-3760 GCA_041677325.1 Methanoculleus sp. | reverse complement strand
GCGTTGTTCATCACCGTCGCGGCGTTCGTGGTGAACGCAGCGATCGACGGCGACTGGAGCGAGACAGTCCCGACGCGCTTGCCTGCGTCGTCGATGTAGTTCACCTTCGCGGTGTAGTGCTCGCGGTTGCGGACGACCGCAGCCACTTCCTGCCCGCCGGAGGTCGTATACTCGACGCACCCGAAGGGGTTGTCGTTGATGACGCTCTCGATGAGGTTGTTGAACGCCGTTACGTTGGGGAACGGGACGGAGAGGTCCCGGACCGCCGTTCTGTTTACGGTCTTCTGCACGAAGTCTGCCATGGATTGGTCTCCTATGGCACAACACTTCCTGGTTGTGCCTGATAGCCTGCATCTTCCCGGGAATCTGACAGACAACTATAGGGTATACCCGGGAGGGGATTAGCCTGACTGTATCAGAACGCCAGAATTAGGCTTCGATTCGGATATATAACCCTTACAGTCAGCCTTTTTGTCCGGGGCACCCTATAGTCCCTTGAGGAGGATTACCAGGATGGCCGATGAGAAGACCACGAGAGAACTCGTCTACGAGACGAACCGGGACGTGAAGTGGATCTGCCGTGCGCTCCGGCGGATGGAGGCGCGGGACGAGGACTTCGAGAGCCGGATCCGGGTGTTGGAGGGATGGCGGGCGGAGAAAGCCGGGGAGGATCGGCGGGTCTCGACGCTCGGCGCCGGAGCGGGCGGGGTTGTCGGCGGGGTGGTGGCGGTGATTATACGGGTGATGGGCGGGGGGTGAGGGGAAGACCGTCAGAAAGATCGGGTGCCGGGAGAGAGAACCAGAAAAAACGAACCGCGTTACGCCGTTCTCCAATGGGCCTGCCCGGATTCGAACCGGGGATCTCCGCCGTGTAAGGGCGGCGTCATAACCAGCTAAACCACAAGCCCCGTGGATGCCTTACAGTATTTTGCACCGTGACGGATAAACGTGTTGCCTGCTCCGGAATCCGGGGCTGCCGTGCGCGGCATCTCCCGCCCATCGCGGGTTCGGTCGCAAAAAAAAGGAGTTCAGATGAACCCAAAGGACTTCAGCGTCACCTCGGGGTTGACGGCACCCACATGGTAGACTGCCCCCTCGGAGAGCTCGTTGATGACGACCTCGGCCGGGGAGAAGAGCGTGGTATCGATCTGGTAGAAGTCGAAGTTGGCTTCCTTGAAGATATCGTAGAACGGTTTTCCGTATCCCTTGGACTTGTTGCTCGGGATCCGGTCCAGATAATCCTTGATCTCCGGGGCGTTCATCGTCAGCATGATGCTGCCGTGGTAGATCGTCGAGTCGTTCGTGCTGCCCATCGCCCTCGTGCTGTCCTTCTTGACAGGTGCGATCGGGGCATGGCCGATACCCGCGGAGATCTTTTTGGTGTCGAACCCGAGCTCGTTCAGTTTGTAGATCGCGGTCTCGACGCAACGGCCGGCGACCTGGATCGAACCAACAAGCGAGGCGGTCGGGGCGACGACCGCACAGGTGTTTGCCACATCCACGTTGCAGGCCTCGGCGATCTTCTCCATCACCGCAGCGTTCGGGAGGTGATCGCTCTCAAGGCAGATGACCGCGTAGTCGTACTCGTCCTCGTAGTCGATAACCTCATAGGTGTGTTTGGGCTTCAGGGAGAGCGCTCGCGCGGGGCCGCTCCCCATCGCAAAGTACTTGTTGACGTTGATCGTCCAGCCGGCTTTCTGGGCACCGAGACATGCGATAGATGGGAAATCAGTGCTGATCTCAATGAACGGGATGGGGATATCCCTGATCCTGCCCATGGTAATGTCGACCTCGCCGAGCCCGCCCATACAGATCTCGGTGAACCGCTTTCCTGCCAGATACCCGCCCGGAGTGCTGACGCCACAGTCTACGATGTGTGCGCCGTTGTCCAGCTCGTGTGGGACAGCCTGAAACTCTTCGGCGTATTCGAAGAGTTCATCAAAAATATCCAGTGCCAGTTCATTCACGCTGAGCATGTGGAAGACCTCATCAGAGTATAAACGGTGCGAGGATAGATAAGGATTTTGAAATCGATTATTCCTGCCTCAGGTGCTCCAGCACGCGCCCGGGATCGTAGCGGAGGCTGATCAACCGTGTTCGCCCCCTTCCCTGACGGTAGTGGAGGTTCAGGAGCCGCATCGAATCGAACTTCTGGATCATCTCGTAGAATTTGGTGTAACTGACCCCTGTCCCCTGTTCTTTTATGAAACGATAGACATCGCCGGCGTTCATCTCCTGGTCGTCACGGGCGGACATATCCGCGATCTTTGCGAGCACCTCCCGCTCCTCGGTCTTGAGCGCCCGGAGCGAGAACGCGAGGTGGAGGTACCGGGAGACCTCATACGCCTTGCAGACGTCATCGCGCTCGACTGCCCGGCGCGCTTCCCTTTCGGCGTTCAGGGCAGCACGTTTCAGGAGATCGATACCGACGCGGAGGTCTCCGCTCTTCATCGTCTGTTCCACCACGAGATCCAGCATATCCGACCGGAGGACGTTCGGGTAGAGGCCCTGCATGACGCGCTCCTCGAGGATGCCGTGGATCTCTTCCGCCGAGTAGGGGGGGAAGTAGATCTCGGTCGGGCGGAAGACCGACGCCACCCGTGCATCGACCTCGGTCTGCAGGGTGACGGACATATCGCTGACGATGGCGACAACACCGGTCCTGACGCCCGGATACGCCTCGTGCGAGCGCAACAGGGGATAGAGCACCTGATTCACCTCGTTCTCGTAGAGGAGGTAGTTTGCATCGTCAAGCGCCACGAGAAGCACCTGCTCTTCGCGCTGCAACACCTTTGCTATGGCATCAAAGACCTGTTTGAACGATGTGCCCGACGACGGCGGGGGGTGTCCGGTGACCCTGCGGTAGATCTGCGAGAAGATGGCGAACCGGGTGTTGTCGATCTGGCAGTTGATGTAGACGGGAACGAGCTTCTTTGTAGCCTCTTCGATCTCGGCAAAGACCTTCTTCACGCTCGTCGTCTTTCCCGTCCCTGGGAGGCCCCGGCAGATGGTGTTGAGCGGCCGTGCCCCCGCAGTCCGGGTTTGACCTGGAATGCAAGTTCCTGGATCTGGGCGTCGCGATGATTGAACTGCTCGGGGATGTGATCGATCTCGAAGACCTCAGGGTCCCGAAAGAGCGTCTCGTCCCACATGAGCAGGTTCTTCTTCATCTATACAATCCTCAGGTACGGTGGTATTTATACCCTTCAGATTGGTATCTCGCCGCCGCACGAAGTTCACAGCATTTACGGCTGTTCCATGCATTTTTTACAGAGTGTCTTGCTCATAAAGAGCTGAGAGAGTTTGGCCTGTGATTTCGTCACTTCCGCGCCGCAGGCCTCGCAGATATCTTCCGCCCCGGGGCTGGAGGGCTTCTCCGGAGCCGGTGCTTGCTGCGGTGGTGCCTGCACGGGCGGCTTCACCTCAGCCTGCACCGCGGGCTTCACCTCGGCCTGCACCGCAGGCTTCACCTCAGCCTGCACGGGCGGTTTCGCCTCACTCTGCACCGCGGGCTTCACCTCACTCTGCACCGCGGGCTTCACCTCACTCTGCACCGGGGATTTCACTTCAGTCTGCACAGGGGGTTTCGCCTCAGCCTGTACGGGCGGTTTCACCTCACCCTGCACCGCGGGCTTCACCTCACCCTGCACGGGCGGTTTCGCCTCACCCTGCACGGGCGGTTTCGCCTCAGCCTGTACGGGCGGTTTCACCTCACCCTGCACGGGCGGTTTCACCTCACCCTGCACGGGCGGTTTCACCT
>JBAYQF010000188.1:0-3767 GCA_041677325.1 Methanoculleus sp. | reverse complement strand
GACTACCTTATGACGGCGCTTCCGATGCGGCTCAAAGGCGCCGACGGATCGCCGGTGCGCGTAATTTTATCGAATACAGGAGAAGAACCATGAGTTTCTGGCACGATGCAATCGGGAGACTGGAGACGGTGCTTGCGGATAGCGGATGCGAGGATGGTATCGTGACGCTCTGCGTGAACTGCGATACGGATGCCTGCCAGTATCCGAGAGGAGTCGCTATGGAAGGACATTTTGGAGGGCGGTGCGGACAATTCATCACGAACGAACCGGTCAGGGCGAACACCCGGATCTCCTTTATGTTCGGCGCACCGCTCAGGAATCAGAAGCAGCGGGCGGCGGCGGGTGCGATCATCAACACCGTCTCGGCGTTCCTCTGCCTGGCACGAAAGCTCCACCCCTGCACCCCCGACTGCCATGCCCCCTGCCTTGCGGAGCTCTCCCGCGAGGTTGCCGGGAAGCGGGTCCACCTCGTCGGCCCGATGCCGGTGCTCGAACGGGCGCTTGCGAGGCAGATCGCCGATAGCCCGGAAGAAGCCGATATCCTCCTGGTCGGCGGAGACGGCATGACGAGTGATGCAGGGATCGCCTGCATCGACGAGTACCGGGGGAAGAAACGGATGATATTCCTCGGCCCCTCATCCGCCGGAGCGAGTGCCCTCCTCAATCTCGAGCACTGGTGCCCCTACGGTAGATGAATACCTTTTTTTAGGAAAAAAAGGATTATACAGGAGTATGCTTTTCGGCTCTTCCGGCATTCGACAGGAGTTTGCCCCCAATCTCATCAACATCGCGCTTAGCGTGGGAGCAGCCGTTGCAGCCGGGGCACCCGAGATCGCCGTCGGCCGGGACACCCGCACGACCGGCGAGTTACTTGAACACTGTGTTCTCTCCGGGATGCTCTCGGCCGGTGCAACCGTCTATTCCTGCGGGATCGCGCCTACACCGACGGTCGCGCACGCGACGGGGCGCGCAGATGCAGGATGCATGATCACCGCTTCCCATAATCCCGAGCCCTACAACGGGATCAAACTCCTCAACCCCGACGGATCGTCGTTCACCCTCCGGCAGCAGGCGAGGATCGAGGATGCCATCACGGGCACGCACTGGAGAGGCTGGGAGGAACAGGGGTACGTCCGTTCCATAGATGCGGTAGACGCGCACCGGGAGGCGATCCTCGATAAGATCAGCCTCTCCCGCCCCATCACGACCGTCCTCGACTGCGGCAACGGTGCCGGCAGCGTCATCACCCCCGACCTCCTCACCGGAGCGGGGGCGACCGTCGTCGGCCTGAACTGCAATGTTGCGGGCAGGTTCGCCCGCCCATCAGAGCCGCTCGAAGCAAACCTCCCCTACATCGGCGAGATCGTCAGGAAACGGGGCGCCGCATGCGCAGTGATCCATGACGGCGATGCCGACCGGATGATGGCGTTCGACGAGCGCGGCCGCTATATCGATGGAGACCACCTCCTCATGCTCTTTGCAAGATACCTCGATCGTAAACACGTCGTCACCACCGTCGACGCCTCGATGGCGATCGAGGAGGTCGCGGAAGTCCGGCGTACGCCGGTCGGAGACGGTTTTGTCTCTGAGCAACTTCTCTCATGGGGGGACTTCGGCGGCGAGGCATCGGGGAGCTGGATATTCCCCGAGCATTCCTACTGTCCTGATGGAGTCTACGCCGCAGCCCTCCTCTGCGAGATTGCATCAGAGTGGTCGATCGCCGGGGAACTCGACCGGATGCCCCGCTACACCATCCTCCGCGAGTCGTACCGGGTCGACGCCCCGCGGGAGATCATGGCGGCCGCCGGGGCAGAGGAGCCGACGCATGGTGTCCGATTCGAGGATGATGACGGATGGTACCTGATCCGGGCAAGCGGAACCGAACCGAAGATCCGGATCACGGCAGAAGGAAGAACACCCGCAAAGGCAAAGGAGATGCTTGGAGCGGGGCATACCGCCCTTGAACGGGCGAGACGTATTCAGGAGTAGAGATATGCAGTGTGTCGTACTGGCAGCAGGAGAGGGGAAGCGGATGCGCCCCCTGACAGCCCGGCGCCCGAAGGTGATGCTTCCGATCGCGAATCGGCCGATGATGGAGCACCTGATTCTTGCGGTTCGTGATGCCGGGATCACCGAGTTCATCTTCGTCGTCGGTTACTTTGAGCGCGAGATCCGAAATCATTTCGGGAATGGAAACAACTTCGGCGTGAATATCACCTATGTGACCCAGCGCCACCAGCTCGGGACGGCCGATGCCCTCCGGACGACGGCGGGGATGGTCGAAGGCCGGTTCCTCCTCTTAAACGGGGATATGGTCCTTAAAAGGAGCGATATCGAGGAGTTCTGCCGGATGGATGCCCCGTGTGTGGGGATTCACAAAACCGACCACCCGCAGGACTATGGTGTCGTGACCGTCGATGAGAACCGCATCACCGGCCTTGAGGAGAAGTCCGAGAACCCGAAGAGCAACCTGATCAACGCGGGTGCCTACCTCTTCGACCCCGGCATCTTCGATCTCCTTACCGGTATCACGATATCGGGCCGGGGCGAGTTCGAGCTGACCGATGCTCTCGATACCTATATCCAGGATGGGACGCTCAGGGCATACTCGCTCACTTACTGGCTCGACGTGGGGCAGCCGTGGGACCTCCTCGATGCAAACGAGGAGCTCCTCCCCTCGATCCGTCATGAACGGCACGGCACCGTCGAGGAGGGATGTACTATCCCGGAAACGGTCAACATAGGGAAGGGGACGGTCATCCGGGCCGGGACTTACATCGAGGGGGGCTGCGTCATCGGCGAGAACTGCACCATCGGCCCTCACGCCTACATCCGGGGCACAACCGCCATAGGCGACGACTGCCACATCGGGCACGCGACCGAGATAAAGAACTCCATCATCATGGCAGGAACGAAGGTTCCGCACTTCAACTACATCGGCGACAGCATCATCGGGAGCAACTGCAACTTCGGGGCGGGGACGAAGGTTGCAAACCTCAGGCACGACAACGGGGCGGTGAGAGTCTGCGGGAAGAGCACCGGGAAGCGGAAGTTCGGTGCCATCATCGGCGACAACGTCCTCTTTGGGATCAACTGCTCGGTCAACGTCGGGAGCCTCGTCGGCAGCAACACACGGGTAGCCCCTCATTCGCTCGTGGAAGGGTGTATCGAGGATAATTCGGTAATCAGGTGATATGATGCAAGCAGTCATCCTAGCAGCAGGGGAGGGGAGTCGTCTCCGACCGCTCACCCGGAGCAAGCCCAAAGCCATGCTCCCGGTTGCAAACCGGCCGATCATCGAGTACGTCATCGACGCCCTGCTGGAGAACGCCATCCGCGACATCGTGGTGGTGGTCGGCTACCGCAAGGAGGATGCCATCCGGCACCTCAACCGGCTCGACGCACCGATCCAGATCGTCGTGCAGGAGCGCCAGCTCGGGACCGCGGATGCCCTTCGGGCGGCCGAACCGGAGATCACCGGTGATTTCCTGGTCCTTCCCGGCGACAACTACGTCAACGCCGAATCGATCGCCCGGATAAAGAAGGAGCGAAACGCCATGCTTGTCGCTGAACATCCAAACCCCTCGAACTTCGGGGTTGTGGTGATCAGGAAGGGCCTCGTCCGCGAGATCATCGAGAAACCCGAGGATGCCCCGACGTTCACCGTAGCGACCGGCATCTACTCGTTCACGCGTGATGTCTTCTCCTGCCTCCAGACAAATGAGATCCCCGATGCTCTCTCCGCCATGATAGCGTCGGGGCAGCGG
>JBAYQF010000187.1:0-3803 GCA_041677325.1 Methanoculleus sp. | reverse complement strand
CGGCTTTGATGGCGTTTGGCCGCGACGCCCAGCAGATGGTCCTCACCCAGGAGCGTGCCCGGATGCTGGCAAGAAACCTCGGCATATGGCTGAAAGGTCTTGGCGGCACCGAAGACGGCGTGATCGGCGCGATGGCCGGCCTCGGGCTTGCGGCGACCTACAACGACGGCAGGTTCCTCCAGAAAGGGGCCATCCGCAGCCATACCGGCCCGACACCGGCGAGCATCCTCCTCGGCGCAGGGATCGACGAGATCATGACGCTTGATGGTCGGAGGGTCACCGAAGGGACCATCGTCCTCCCGGAGGGCAAAGCCGCCAAAGCCTGCCCTATCAACGGCAGGGCGGTCCTCTTCGTCGATGACCGGGACGGAGAGCTGGTCGCGGTAAAAAGGAACTGAGCATGGAGTTCGGGAGGAGAGTCCTGCTGGCGGCCGGCGTGCTCGTGGTCTTCGTCGTCGTAGCGTTCCTGGTCGATACCACCCTATCGCAGGCCTATGCCCGGGAGAACGCTTTTGCGGACTCTCTCCCGCATACCGCGGCCATCGATCGCTACGATCTCCGGTACGGCCCCCAGTCCTGGCGGCCCTACGCCACGCCGATCGCGATCGGCCCGGGCGATCTCCCCTCCGGGGACTGGTACATCGCCTTTGTCGAGCTGGGCGTGGTGCCCGTCGGTGGAAACCCGGCCCTTGCCCGGACAGGATCGGTCAGGGTCGACTACCAGTTCATGGATCTTGCCGGGACGGCATCATTCGGCGTCTACGGTCTCCACGCCGGGGACGGCAGAGCATGGACAAACCGGCAGTCGGGTTACGGCACGTCCGGCTACTACGTCTCCGGGACCGCCACGCCCGGCGACCTGCCGCGATGGACGACTCCCCTGGAGGCGGGCAACCGCTACGTCGTTGAGGTGGCGGGCTCACCGCGCCCGGTAGACGAGGATGTGGCCCGGGATACCTGCACCATCTGGTTTGTGCGGATCAGCTCGGGCCTGGATGGGATCCACATCACCACCGATCGTGCGGCCCCAAAAGGGCAAGTGACCGAGACCGCCGACCTCGACGGTTCGTTCTATATCACATATACCGGCGGCAACAGAGTCGGAGCCCTCTTCCTGATGGTCGCCGTGGACCGGCCGCAGCCCGAGGGTTTCGGGCTTGCGCTTGAATCAACATTTGTGGAGAGTAACCGATGATGAAACGCCCCTCCTACTTCAGCCTGTATGAAATCGCCCTCCTTTCGCTCTTTGGCGCTCTTGTCTTCGTTCTGCGGACGGCGATCATAGTCCCGATCCACGTTCCCGGGAGCTCCGGGATATTCTGGGTCCTGCCGCTCATCGTCGGCACCGCTATCGTGAGAAAACCCGGGGCCGGCACGTATGCCGGACTGGTATCCGGCATCCTCGCGTCGTTCTTCGGCATCGAACCGCTCCACGTCTTCGATGTATTCAAGTACACCGCAATGGGGATCACGATCGACCTCGTCTCTATGGCGTTTGGCTACCATCTCAAGAACCCCATCGTCGGCTTTGTCGCCGGCGCCGCGGGGAATGTGGCGAAGATGGTGGTCAACTACGCCGTACACCTGTTCCTCGGCGTCCAGAGTGTCTTCATCCTCCTCGGCATCGGGTTATCGTCGGCCACGCATATCGCCTTCGGGGGCATCGGAGGCATCATCGCCGCCCTGATCGTCGGGCGGCTCTACAGGGCGGGTATCGTGCATCAGGACGATGTGCCGGATGACGGCTGACCCGGCGATCGAGTTTCGGTCGGTCTCGTTCCGGCACCCGGCCTCCCGGGCGAACCGGCCGCGGGAGGTGCTTGCCGGGCTTGACTGCGTCATCGGGGAGGGCGAGCGCGTGCTGCTGACCGGGCCGAGCGGCTCGGGGAAGACGACGTTCCTCCGGTGCTGCAACGGCCTCATCCCGCACGCCCGCCCGGGCACCTTCAAGGGCGACGTCTTTGTCCGGGGACGAAACACCCGCGACTGCACGATCGGCGACCTTGCCACCACCGTCGGCATGGTATTCCAGGATCCCGACCACCAGATCTTCTCTAACGACGTGATAAGCGAGGTAGCGTTCGGCCCCGAACAGCTTGCCTGGCCGCCGTCGCGGATTGACCGGGCGGTCAACGAGGTTCTGGAGCAGTTCCGGCTTGACCGGCTCTGTGACCGGCAGACGACCGAGCTCTCCTGGGGAGAACGCCAGCGCCTGGCGATCGCCTCCGTCGTCGTTCTGCGCCCGGCAATCCTCATACTCGACGAACCGTTCTCCGGGCTTGACGCCGCGAATGCGGCCGGGCTCCTTGACCTCCTCAAGAGACTGAACCGGGAGTCCGGCATGACGATCATCCTCTCCGAGCACCGGACCGAGGTGGTCGCCCGCTGGGCATCCCGCCGGATATCCCTTCTCGACGGAAGGCTGATCGAGCCCCCTGTCCCGGACGTTCCCCTCCGGGGCCGGCCTCCCCGCTCAGGAGTGAAGGCTACTCGCCCGGGGGTCGTCACCCTGGAAAACGTCATGTTCCGGCACCCGGGGAAAGTCTCGCCAGCGATGGACGGCGTCTCCCTCACTCTCTACGCCGGCGAGGCGACGGTGCTCGCCGGCCCGAACGGCTCGGGCAAGAGCACGCTGCTGAGACTCTTGAACGGCCTCCTGAGGCCGGAGTCCGGGCGGATCGTCGTGAACGGAAGAGACGTCCGGGAGAGCACTGTCGCCGAGATCGCCCGCACCGTCGGCCTGGTCTGCCAGCATGCCGACTACCAGCTCTTCGGGGAAACCATCGCCGAGGAGCTTGCTTTTGCCCCGGCAAATCTCGGCACTCCCCGTGACGTGATAGAGCAGAGGGTCGAGCGCGCGCGCGAGAGCCTCGGCATCGGGCACCTGGGGCTTGCCGCCTCGCCGCTTGCCCTCTCGGTCGGGGAGAAGCAGCGCGTCAGCATCGCATCCGTCCTGACGATGGATACGCAGATCCTCGCGCTCGACGAACCGACGCTCGGGCTCGACCCCGCCGCCAAACAGAGGCTGGCCGGGCTCATCGATGCGCTCTGCGCCCATGGAAAGGCTGTCGTCATCGCGACGCACGATGCCGGGTTCTCCGCGGCAGTCGCGGATAGGATCGTCTGGCTTGAGCGCGGCCGTATCGTGGACGACCGGAGAGTGCAGGCATGACCGACGGGGAGGGGCAGCGCGATCGGAGGCATGCGTACCGGGCGGTGGGCTACATACCGGCGGACACGTTCCTTCACTGGATGGACCCGAGAACCAAACTCCTGACCGTGCTTGCTATCAGCATCGCTGCGTTCGCCACGATATCACCTCTCCGCACTGCACTCCTCTTTGCCTTCATCGTCTGCCTTGCGGTTGCTGCAGGGCTCGTGAGGCCGTTCGCCCGGGGACTTCTCCTCCTCCTCCCGCTGCTGGTCTTCATCGTCGTGGTCGACATATTCTTCCCCGAGATCTCCTCGGGGCACGTGTATCTTTCCGCTCAGGTCGGCCCGTTTTCGTCGGTGATAACCTCCGACGGACTGCTCTATGCCGCGGCAAAAGGTATCCGGATCCTTGTCATCGGCGGGATATCGTTCCTCTTCGTGATGACCACATCATACACGGATTTTGTCGCCAGCCTTCGCATCAGCCGGCTGCCCCCGGTCATCGCCTTCTCTTTAGGGTATGCACTGAAGTCGATGACGGCGCTTGCCGACGATCTCCGGAATATCATGGATGCCCAGCGCTCCCGGGCGCTTGAGTTCGACCGGGGGACGCTCATCAAGAACAGGAGGAAACTGATGGCGCTCGGTGT
>JBAYQF010000186.1:0-3851 GCA_041677325.1 Methanoculleus sp. | reverse complement strand
CGCTACGACCGGGCGGTCAAGAGTTTCGACCACATCCTGAAACACGACCAGGGTCAGACCCAGGTATGGTACTCCCGCGGCATGGCGCTCTTCCACCTCGGCCAGTATGCCGAGGCGGTCCGGTCGTTTGACCGCGTGCTCGAGGGGCGGACGATGACCGGGATGAAGTGGATCGGGGACGGCACCGATCTTGCGCTCTTCGAGCGGGACGAAGCGGGCGATCCCCGGAGACAGAGACCGCAGACGTTCGATACGCTCAATGCAACCGTCCATACCCGCCGGGGGGCCGCGCTGCTTCACCTCGGGCGGTATGCTGAGGCGCAGAAGGACTTTGAGCGTATCCTTGAGGCAGACCCGGGGAACATCTCCGTCCTGCAACAGAGCGCCGCCGCACTCCTCCACCTCGGCAGGTATGAGGAGGCCGCCCGTTGTCTGGAGAAGGTTCTTGAGAAAGAGCCGTATAACGCCGTCGCCGGATCGATGAGGGTGGATGCGCTCATGAACCCCGGCAGGCACGATGAGGCGCTGGCGTACCTCGGCCAGGTGCAGGGCGATGCCGGCAGTGCCCCCCATCTCCTGTACCGGAAGGGGGAGATCCTCCTGCGCCTTGGACGGTACGCGGAGGCGGAGGCGGCCTTCGAGAGTCTCCTCAAGACCAGTTCGGGGGACGTTATGGCGGAGAACGGCAGGGGAGAGGCGCTGATGCACCTTGGCCGGTACGAAGAGGCGCTCGAGTGCTACGATCGGGCGCTCCTGGCCGGCCCGGCCGATCGCACCGCCCTGTCCGGCAGGAGCGCAGCGCTCGAACGCCTCGGCCGCTACGAGGAAGCGCTCACATCCATCGACCGGCTGATGCAGGTCGGGGTTGGGGATGCCGGGATACTTCTCAGGAAGGCATGGATCCTCGAAGCCCTCGGCCGCTACGAGGAGGCCGCCGGGTGTTACGAGACCCTCCTTGCAGCCGATCCGAAGAGCAGGGGCTACCCGGCGAACCTCGGGTTTGTCCTCGCCATGCTCGGGCGGTACGAGGAGGCCGCCGGGCGGTTCAAAGAGGTCACGCTTGCCGATCCCGGCAACATATTCGCGTGGTTCAACCGGGGCAGGGCGCTGGAGAGGATGGGGCAGTATGCGGGTGCAGTTGAATGCTACACGAAGGTGGTAGAGAGCAGGCCGGACGATATCGGCGCCTGCTTTGCGCTTGCCCTCACCCTCGCACGGCTCGGCAGGCACCAGAAGGCGATCGAGTGCTGCGACCGGGTGATCGCCGCCGACGCCTCGAACGCCGCGGTTGCGAGGGTCAGGGCGGATATGCTGGAAGCCGTCGGCAAGCACGAGGAAGCGGCGAATGCATACGAGCGTTACCTGGAGAACTCCCCCGACGACCGGGACGCAAGGATGGCGTTCGGTATGGCGCTCGAACGGGACGGAAGGTTCAACGATGCGATCAAGCAGTATGCGCTGGTGCTCGATAGCGACGAACGCGACACCGAGGCGTGGTATATCCTCGAGAGCGCCCTCGTGCACATGGGGCGGTATGACGAGGCGCTCGAGTGCTCCGACAGCATCATCGAGGCGAACCCGGAGAACCGGGCTGCCTGGCAGCGGCGTGGAGAGATCTTCATGGGGCTCGGCCGCTACGACGGGGCGGTGGAGTGCTTCGAGAAGGTGAACGGGGCTGATCCGGCCGATCTTCTCACCCTGCGAAGGCTCGGCGAGGCATACGAGAAGGCCGGCAGGCACGAGGATGCCCTTGCCGCCCACACGCAGGTGCTCGACCGGGAACCGACCAGCATCGAGACCCTCCACGCCCGTTCAGCGGTTCTCATCCATCTCGGGCGATACAAAGAGGCGATCAGGTCGATCGACAGGATCATCGTTCTCCAGGACAGGAATCCCGCTGCACTCTTCATGAGGGGGGCGGTGCTTGAGAAGGTGGGCGGATACGACGATGCTCTTGCGAGTTACGAGAAGGCGCTCTCGATCGACCCGAAGAGCGTGGCGGTCTGGAACGCGGCCGGGCTGCTCAAGGATGCGCTGGGACGGCACGAAGAGGCCGTCAAAGCGTTCGATAAGGCCATCGAACTGGGCGGAGGAGACGTTCATGTCTGGCTCGCAAAGGGGCTTGCCCTCAACCGCCTGGGCAGGCACGATCGGGCGCTCGCCGCATTTGAGAAGGTTCTGGAGATCGATCCCCGCCATGCACGGGCATGGTACCTGAAAGGGAAGGTGCTCGACCGGCAGGGCAGGTTTGCCGGGGCGGTGGAATGTTTCACGAAGGCGCTCGATGCCGGGGGTGGAGAAGAATGAAGGAGAAGCGGGCACATGGTATCCTGCTGCTCATCGCATGCGTCCTGGCCCTCTGTTCGGGCTGCATCGCAGGCGATCGCGAAGAAGGGCAGGTGAAGCCCGGGGATACGGTGCTGATCCATTACACCGGCACCCTTGAGAACGGGACGGTCTTCGACAGCTCCGCCGGGCGCGAACCGCTCCAGTTTACCGTCGGCGCCGGAAGGGTGATCCAGGGGTTCGACGAGGGCGTCGTCGGGATGCAGGTCGGGGAGGAGAGGACCCTGCATATCCCGGCCGACCGGGCGTACGGACAGTATCGCGAGGATCTCGTCTTCACCTTCGGCCCTGATGAGATCGGCAACGCAGACGTTCCGGCGGTCGGCGATCAGGTCGGGATAACCCTGCAGAACGGGCAGATACTGTCTGCAACGGTCGCTTCCGTATCGGCCGATGGAATCATCGTCGATGCAAACCACCACCTTGCAGGCGAGGATCTCACGTTCGACATCCGCCTTGTCGATATCGTGTGAAGATCACTCTTCTTCCTTCTTTTTCCCGGCGTCCGTCGGGGTGACGAGCACCTTGTCAACCCGGTGGCCGTCCATATCGAGCACCTCGAACCGGAGCCCGTTCCAGACAAACCGATCGCCGGCCGCCGGGGTCCGTTCGAGATACATCATCACAAACCCGCCGAGCGTCTGGTAGTAGCCGCGCCCCTCCCCGGGCAGGGCGCCCACATTCAGGAGGTCGTGGATCTCGTCGATAGGGAGCATCCCGTCGATGAGCCACGATCCGTCCGGGCGCTGGGACGCCGGGCTCTCGGGCAGGTGTTCGGGCGAGGGGATATCGCCGACGATCGACTCCGCGATATCGTGGATGGTGACGACCCCCTGGATGCTCCCGTACTCGTCGGTGACAAGGGCGATCCGCGCCCCGGGTTTCTTGAACCTATCAAGCACCGAGAGGGCGGGGACGCTCTCGGGCACGAAGAGCGCGGGCTCGACGGCCTTCGAGAGGTCGGGAGGTTCGCCCGCGATCATCCGTGCCCAGAGGTTGCGGACCGAGACGATGCCGAGCAGGTTGTCGAGATGGTCGCGGTAGACCGGGAAGTAGATGTGCCCGGAGTCCACCATCTTTTGCCAGTTCTCCTCGACGGGGTCTTCGATATCCACGGCGACGATCTCGGGCCGGGGGGTCATCAGCACGCTGACACGCCGGTCGGCAAGGCGGAAGACGCCCTCCACCATCTCCTGTTCCGCCTCCTCGAAGATACCCGCCCGGGTGGCCTGCCCGATGAGAACCCTGACATCCTCCTCGGTGACCTCCGGCCCCGAGGGCTGCTGAACCCCGAGCAGCATGAGGATCCCGTCGGTCGAGACGCTCAGCACCCGGATGAGCGGTGCGGCGGCCCGCGAGAGGAGCCGTATCGGGCGCGAGACCAGCGATGCAACCCGGTCGGCGTGCGTCATGGCCACCCGTTTCGGCACCAGTTCCCCGATGACGAGCGTCAGGTAGGTGATGACGGCAACGACGGTTGCGACCGCAAGCGGGCCGCTGTATGG
>JBAYQF010000185.1:0-3862 GCA_041677325.1 Methanoculleus sp. | reverse complement strand
GGGCGTTATGGATCCGGCGCTCATTGAACCCCTCAACCCGGCCAAGCTGCACGAGGCCGATAGCGGCGCCCATGTTCGTCATCCGGTAGTTGTAGCCGATGGCGGTGTGGAGGTATTTCTTGCTCTGGCCGTGGTTGATGAGAAGCCGGATCCGCTCTGCGAGCCGGTCGTCGCCGGTCGTGACCATGCCCCCTTCCCCGGTGGTCATGTTCTTTGTCGGGTAAAACGAGAAACACCCAATATCGGCAAGACTCCCCGCCCGCTTCCCGCAGTACTCCGCGCCGTGCGCCTGGGCGGCATCCTCGATGAGGGTGAGATCGTGATCGTCGGAGAGATCGCGGAGGGCGGCGACGTCGAACGGCTGCCCGAAGAGGTGGACGCCGATGATCGCCCGGGTGTCGGGGCGGACGAGCGCCGCGGCCGATTCCGGATCGATGTTGAACGTCGCAGGATCCACATCCGCAAAGAGCGGTGTCGCCCCGCAGATCGAGACCGCAGACGCCGTCGCAAAGAACGTGAACGCCGGGACGATCACCGAGTCGCCGGGCCCGATGCCCATGGCAAGGAGAGTCGCGTGGAGAGCCGCGGTGCCGGAGTTGACGGCGATTGCATGAGTCGTGCCACAGTAATCCGCAAACCGCGCCTCAAACTCCGCAACGACCGAACCTTGAGCGAGCATCCCCGACCGCATCACGCGGGCAACGGCCTCGACCTCCTCCTCCCCGACGAGCGGCCGGGCGATGGAAATCTCCCGTCTCACCGTCCCGCCCCCGGCGGCAACGGCCGGAACCGTGCCGGCGTCCCCACCGCGAGCATCCCCGGCGGAACATCCTTCGTCACCACCGCGCCCGCAGCGACGAATGCCCCCTTTCCGACGACAACACCGGGGAGGATTGTTGCGTTCGCGCCGACGACGGCATCGTCCTCGATCACCGGGCCGCGGAGCCCCTCGCGGGGACCGGGCGGGTAGCGATCGTTCGTCAGCACAGCGTTCGGGCCGATGAAGACCCGGTTCCCGATCCGGGCGCCGGTCGGGATGTAGACCATGCTCTGAAGCCGGGCATCGTCGCCGATCGTGCAGTCGCCCTCGATCACCGCCGCCGTCCCTATCGCAACACGGTCGCCGATGGTAGTCTTCTCGCGGATCAGCACGTTATGGCCGGTCTGGAAGGAGTCGCCGATCACGACGTCGCAGTATATGATCGTGCCCGATCGGAGGACGGCATCCCTCCCTATGACGGCACCGGGATAGCCTTCCTTGCCCATCCGGTCGCGGGAGGGAAACCCGATGGTCACCGGCTCGAATATCGCCGCCCCCTCGCCGAGGGCGTTACGTCCATACTCTATCATTCAACCGTCACGCTCTTGGCCAGGTTCCGGGGTTTGTCGACGTCCCGCTGCAGTGCGCAGGCGGTATGGTAGGCGAGCAGCTGAAGGACGACCGACGCGGTCAGCACCTGTACCAGAAGATGTGTGTCCGGGATAGGGATGAAGATGTCCACGATCCCGGCGAGTTCCGTATCGCCCGCAACGCCGAGCGCGATGATCGGGGCTTTTCGCGCCTTCATCTCTTTTATGTTTGAGACCATCACGCCGTAGGTCGGGCCGGGGGTGCAGATGGCGACCACCGGCGTCTCCGGAGTGAGCAGGGCAAACGGCCCGTGTTTGAGTTCTCCCGCCGCGTATCCCTCGGCGTGGATGTAGCTGGTCTCTTTCATCTTCAGGGCGCCTTCCATCGCGACCGGGTAGAACGGCCCCCTCCCCACGAAGAAGGCGTGACCGACCTTCGAACAGAGGTCGACCGCCTCCCTGATGTCCTGGAGAAGGACATCTCCGATGGCGAGGTGTGCGTGCGAGAGGGCGTCGTCGAATGCTCCTTCGCAACGGAGGTTGACGATCTGCATCAGCGCCGCAAGCTGCGCCATGTAGGACTTGGTCGCGGCGACGCCGATCTCGGGACCAGCCCGCATAAGGACGGTCTCGTCGGCAATCCGGGTGATCGTGCTCCCCTGCATGTTGGTTATCGCAAGTGTCGGGCAGTTTCGGGCCTGCGCCATCTTTAAGGCGGCTACCGTGTCGGTCGTCTCCCCCGACTGTGAGACCGCGACCACGAGGCCGTGGAGGGGCGGGGTGAAGTATTTGAACTCTGAACCCACCTCGACCCGGACCGGCAGGTTACAGAGCGACTCGGCCAGGTACTTGAAGACGAGGGCGGTGTGGTAGGACGTCCCGCAGGCGACCAGGGTGATCTCATCCGCCTCCATGACCATCTGCCGCACATGGTCGTCGATACCTGCCCGGATGGTCTCGTAGAAGGACTGGGGCTGTTCGTAGATCTCTTTTAACATGTAGTGGGCAAACCCGCCCTTCCGGGTATCCTCGATGTGCCAGCTGATCAGCTCGATCGGGCGCTCTACCGCCCGGCCGCCGTGGTAGATGGTGTAGCTGTCGGGCGTGATGTCGGCGACGTCGCCGTCCTCAAGGAAGATCATGCGTTCGGTGTATTCGAGGAGCGGTGTCATGTCCGATGCGGCGAATACCTCAGCATCCCCGACGCCGAGGACGAGCGGGCTCGCGTCGCGGGCGGCGACGATCCTCTGTGTGTTCTCTGCGATGACGAGGAGAGCGTAAGAGCCTTCGAGCAGCGGAAGGGTCGCGTTGACCGCCGCGAGGAGATCCCCATCGTAGTACTCCTCGATGAGATGGACGATCGCTTCGGTGTCGGTCTCGGACCGGAAAATATGCCCGCGTTCCTCGAGCTGCCGCTTCAGGTCGCTGTAGTTCTCGATAGTCCCATTGTGCACCACGGCGATCTTTCCCGTGCAGTCGATATGCGGGTGGGCGTTGACCTCGTTCGGTTCCCCGTAGGAGGCCCACCGGGTATGCCCTATCCCGGTGTACCCGGCAAGACCAGCCGCTCCCGCCTCACTGTCCGAGATACGCCCCACCTTCTTGTAGACCTCGACGGCGCTCCCGACCGTCGCGAGACCGAACGAATCGTAGCCACGGTACTCGAGCCGTTTCAGGCCCTGGATCAGGATCGGCGTTGCGTCCCTCCTCCCGATATAGCCGACAATTCCGCACATTTACATCACCCGTGTCCCATCTTCGATGAGGCCGACCACCGTCTTCCCTCCTTCGACGGTGACGCCATTGCCGATTATGCAGTTCTTGAATGTCGTGAACGGTGCCGCCCGCACCCCCTCGCCGAGGATCGCGCCGAACTCCTCTCTCTGGATCTGTCCGCAGACCTCGATGAAACTTGCGGACGGGTAGGTGGTCGTATGGTCGGCAAGGATGCACCCCTGGCCGAAGACGGCGGTGACGATCCGTGAGTGGGATCCGACCGTGACGTCGTTCATGATGAGGGAGTCGGAGACGTAGGTGAACGGTTCGAGCACCACCCGGTCGCCGATGCTCGTATCGGGCATGATCACGCAGTTCGGGCCGATGTTGCAGTTGCTCCCGATAGTAACGGGACCGTATATGACGGTGTTCGGGCCGATGGTCGTTCCGGCGCCGATACGCACACTGCCCCGGCGGATGACGGACGCATCGACCATCCCGGCGATCTCGGGGATGATTCCCCTCAGCATCCGGCTGTTGAGTTTCAGGAGATCCCAGGGATAGATGGCGTCCTGCCAGTCGTCCGCCGGGATCGCGTGTATCCGCTGCCCCGACGCTATCATGGCGGAGAGAGCATCGGGGATCTCGTTTGTCTGGAGGCAGGAGAAGACGTCGCGCGTGAACGAGTAGATGCCGGTCGCTACGGTGAATGTCGGGGCATCTTCGGGTTTTTCGATGATCTCGCGGACGAGGCCCTTCCTGATCACCACAACCCCGAAGTTCGAGGGGTTTGGAT
>JBAYQF010000184.1:0-3867 GCA_041677325.1 Methanoculleus sp. | reverse complement strand
GGCCGTTGCTGATGAGTATGGCGTCGGGCCTTACCGCCATCACCTCGTCCGGTGTGGCGGTGTGCGGGAAGACGTGAATATCCGCACCCCGGCGGCCAAGGCTCCTGAGGATGTGGCGCTTTACCCCGAGATCGATGACGACGATCCGTTTTCCGGAACCGGCGATCCAGTAGGGTTCGGGGCATGAGACGCTCCCGATGAGATCGATATCGCCTATCGGCGGGGCCATCCGGGCGCGCCCTACCGCCTCGTCCCGGTCGTCACTCCCGACGATGAGCGCTGCCCTGAGCGTGCCGGCCGTCCGGATCTTTATCGTCAGGCTGCGGGTATCGACGCCCGATATCCCGAGATGGCCGTTCTCTTCAAAATATTCTGCAACCGATGGCTGCGCAGCAGGTGCGCGTGCGATCTCGCGTGCGACGCAGCCCTGCGCACGGACGACGGGGCTTTCAAAATGTTGAGAATCGACCCCGTAATTCCCGATGAGGGGAAATGTGAACATCAAGACCTGCCCGGCATACCCCGGATCGGTCAATGCCTCCATGTAACCGGTCATCTGCGTCGTGAAGACGAGTTCGCCGGAACATGCCCCTTCAACGCCAAAACCGTCCCCGACAACAGATGTTCCGTCTTCAAGACCCAGAACCGCCTTCATGATTTTATCAGAATATGTGGATCAGAATCCTTCTTAACGGTAATGACGGACCGAACACCCGCCCCCGCACCCCTGCAAGAAACCCAGAATGGCGGGTTTTTCTGACCCGAAATGTTGAAGGCGACCGGGGGCGAGATGACACGTATGGACACGGGCGCGACGGAGAAGATCCAGATCATCGAGACGCCCGAAGGGACGTTCACGATCAGGCTCATCCTCGACGATCTGGGGGACATCTACCCGGGCATGGTCCGGTACACCGTCGAAGTTCTCCGCGACACCGAGACGGTCTACACCTACACGATCAACACCTATGAGAGCGCGCGCCAGGACACCCTCTTCGATACCCGGAAAGCGGCGGAGGTTGTCTTCACCCGGCTCGTGCACGATGTGGCAACCCGCCCCCATCGCTACACCCGGCCGCGGGTCTTCACCCGCCCGCTCCCGGGAACCGGTGCGATCGACGTCGCCATCCTGCAGGGGAGCCCGCGACGGTTCGGGAACTCCGCGAAAATTGCATCATGGTGCGACGATGAGGCGGCACGGACCGGCCTCACATCGCGGATCTCCTACCTGCAGGAGATGGATATCCGGCCGTGTATCGGCTGCTACGTCTGCTATAATCAGGGTTACTGCCCGATCGAGGACGATATGCCCCCGATCATCAAGGCGCTTGAGGGCGCTTCCGTGGTCGTCGTCTGCACCCCCGTCTACACCGGCACCGTCCCGGCAACCCTCAAGGCCGTGATGGACCGTTGTCAGTGGCTTCACGCCCGGGAGAAGGTTCTGGGAAAGGAGGTGCATGCCCGGGGTCTCCTCGTCGCCGTCGCAGGGCAGCAGGGAACCAGACCGTTTGCCTGCGTGACGGGCGTTGTGGGGATGTTCATGGAGAACCTGGGCATCCGTTCCGCCGCGCCGGTGCTGATCGGCGGTCTTGACCGGGCAAGAGACGTGGAAAAGATGGATGGGGTTGAGGATGGTGTCCGGGCGGCACTGCGTGCGCTCCTTGCGCCCCAAAACGAAGAATAATATAGCATCCATCCCCCACCGATGATGCATGGCTGAAGTGATAGTTGAGATCGTCGGGCTCGAAGAGTCCGAGTGTGGTCCGTTTCCCTGCGACGAGACGAGGTCCTGCGGCCTTGAGACCTGCTACCCCTCAAACCGCCTGCTGGACGCCATCAGCGCGCTGCGCGACGAGCTGATCGCCGTCTACGGCGATGCGATCGAGGTGAAGACGACGCTGATCGACGACGAGATGCCCGACTACGTGAGAAAGCTCATCGAGGAGCGCCACCCGCCCATCCCGATCATCCTTGTCAACGGCAGACTTACGTCGATCGGGAGGGTTTCGCTCGACCTGATAAAAGAAGAGATTGATTATGCCCTGGAAGAATCTTAGAATATCTTCTTGAGTTCACCGGTCGCAAGGTCGAAGTAGAGACCATGAAGCCGGACACGCCCTTCTTTTTCGGCAGCCATGACCGGCGGGTAAGTCCTGAGGTGCTCAAGCTGCAGTCCGACGTTCTCGATCTCGACGAGCCTCCGCCAGATATTCTCCTCTTCGGGGGTTTGCGGCACCGGCATCCGGCACGCAACGCGGAGTTTCGCCTCTTTGGCGTTGTTGAGCCAGAGCGGAATATATGCATCGTCGCTCTCGTGGTCGAGCGCTTTGATGGCACCGCAGTCGGAGTGCCCGCAGATGATGATATCCCCGACTTTGAGGTGGTTGACCGCGTACTCGAGAACGGTCGCGAAGTTCCAGTCGTGAGTCGGGACGATGTTGCCGATGTTGCGCTGCACGAAGATCTCGCCGGCCTTAGAACCCGTGATGCGTTCAGGATCTACTCGTGAATCAGAGCACCCGATCCAGAGAACCCCCGGGTGCTGGTCTGATGCGAGCGGGCCGTAATGTTCGGGATTTTTTGCAAAATCATCATCCAGAAAATGTCTATTACCCTCGATAAATCTGTCAATCATCTATATGCTCCATGAGTTGTGCGGGCGACGCTCCCGTATGGATACGCCCGGAAGCTTGGTTACATCCGAGGGTTTAAATACATAGTCTGTTGGAGCCTCTTGAAGAGATCCATACCTGCAAAGGAGGGGCTGAAAACGTCATCCAGCCCCTGGAAGACAAAATAAGGGAGAGAATAGTCCCGGGCATCGGTGTCGCGGGAGAAGTATGGAGCGGCGAGTGCCGCATCATGCCCCGGTAAATCCACTTAACGGAGTCGATCTGTTATGGTAGTGGTCACCCGCCGGGGATCACATCCCGGCGGGGAGTATGCGCGCTCTCCCGGAGGAGGGGTCACCTCTGGACGGCGCCGAGGTTCGCCTGCTCCACGGTCTCTGCATAGCGGGCGAGAACGCCCGTAAGCCGGCGTGCCGGCGGTTTCCAGGCCTTTCGCCGCTCGTCGAGGATCGCTTCCTCCACAACGAGATCGAGGCGCTTTTCGTAGAGGTCGATCGCGATCTCGTCACCGTCCTCCACGAGGGCGATCGGCCCGCCGACCGCGGCCTCGGGAGCGATATGCCCGATGCACGGCCCCCGGGTGCCGCCCGAGAAACGGCCGTCCGTCACCAGGGCAACCCGGGAATAGCCAAGCCCCATCAGCGCAGATGTCGGCGAGAGCATCTCGGGCATCCCCGGCCCTCCCCGCGGCCCTTCGTAGCGGATCACGACGACGTCGCCCTCCACAATCTCGCGGTGGATGATCGCCTCCATCGCGGCCGCCTCCCCATCAAAGACCCGCGCCGGGCCCTGGTGGCGCCACATCGTCTCAGAGACCGCGGCGCACTTGACGACGGCGCCGTCGGGGGCAAGCGTTCCCCGGAGGATCTTGAGGCCGCCGGCAGGGCTGACCGGAGCATCGGCCGTCCGGATCACCTCAGGATCGGCAACCCGGGCGGACCTCGCGATCTCAAGGATCGAGCGGCCGGAGACCGTCGGGGCGTCGTCGAGGTAGCGTTCAAGGATCGCAAGGACCGCAGGGATTCCTCCCGCGCGGTAGAGGGCGAGCATCGAGTGCGGCCCGCCGGGCTGCATGTGGCAGATGTGCGGCGTCTCCTCGGCGACGGTATTGAAGGTCTCGAGATCGAGGGGGACGCCCGCCTCCCGGGCGACGGCCATCAGGTGGAGGACGGTGTTCGACGATCCGCCGAGCGCCATGTCGATGCGCATCGCGTTCTTGAGGCCGGTCTCGGTGACG
>JBAYQF010000183.1:0-3917 GCA_041677325.1 Methanoculleus sp. | reverse complement strand
GGCAAACCAGGTGTCGTTTGCTATCACACGGGGAACTCCTGCCCGGGCGGCGGCGATGGTGAGGGTTCCGGCGCCGGAGCAGGCGTCGACGAACGTCCGGGGGCGGTGCCGGGCGATCTCGCGTTCGAGCGAGACGATCTTCTCGTCGCGTTCATGCGGGAACTCGATGTGCAGGACGGACTGCTGTTTGTAGACGGCGATCGGCCCCACCCGGGTCGGGAAGACGTCGGCACGGACGTCGCATCCGGCAAGAAGGGTGTAGGTCTGCGGCGTTGCATCAGTATCCGTGATCCCCGGCGCCCCGACACCCGTCCTGACGACCCCCCGGATCTCCGGGACCCCGGCGACCAGGCGGGCGGCGGCACGCTCCCCGACCGACCGGGAGAGGAGGACGAGCGATCTTGCCGGGAGGTAGGGGGCGGAGCGCATGGCAAATCCGGGGTGGACGAGCGGCGTCCCGGCCGCGGCAAGGGGTTCGGTTCCGGCGAGATCCCCTCCGGCGGCCATCACCCGGTATATGTCGGCAAAGACCTCGTCGATGAACCGTTTCCCACAGGTGGGGCAGGGATCGGCCGTATCGATATCGGGCGGAGGGCTTCGCTTATCGTAGACGAGCCCCATGCAGTCGGGACAGGGAGCGAATCGGCCGGGAAGTTCCGCGATGAGTGTGCGGGCGTCCGTGATACAGTCGTGCCCGCAGACCGGACAGTGCATATCGATGCGTTGGAGCCCGCGGTATATAGGCGTTTCACGCCGGCTCCATCGGTGGTGTGAGCCGGTGTGTCCCGGTGGAAGTGACGATCGCCTTTTTGTGCGGGGTTTCAGCGAAACAGTGAGAAAAAGCCCGGGGATGCCGAGCACCAGGGATCAGAGGATGACACCGGTGATGAGGATGCGGGTGAGCAGGGGGTTTCCCGGCCGGATAGGATCGCCTGCCGAACTCCGCAGGGGTAAAAATCAGCCGGCCGCCGGCAGGGTGATCCGGACCATCCCTTCCCGCAACCAACCCCAGGCGTCCCGAAGACGATTCTCCGGGAAGTAGCGCACGTCAATCCCATCGAATCCAACAAATAGGCTTGGCAGGCGGTTCATCCACTCTCGCCACCGTTCTCCGCCGACGACGGCGATCCGGTCGACCTTCTCCAGCCCGGGCCACTGCCTGAAGGCATCCCAGCCCTCTCCCGGCCTCCAGCTACGGAACCCCTCGATCTTCAAGAGAAGTCTGATACTCTGGCCTTCTTCCATTGCCCGTTCCAGTTCCGGGATCAGGATGGTGGCATAATCATTCTCGCTTAACTTTCCGTCGAACCGGAAGCCAAGAACGCTTCCTGAACTCTCCTTCATCCGGTCAAGCATGGGTGCCCCTTCGGCTTCCAGAGAGAAAAAGGCTACGCCTTCCGGGAGGGGGTGCCGGTCTCCTCACTGCATCGGCATGCCGCCCCCGGTATATCCCGCACGGCGGGGATACTATCACGTAGACTTCTAGAGTGCAAGGACGATTGCCAGGATCCCTCCGATGATGGCAATGATCGCGAGAACCCACATCAGGGCGAGCGTGGCGATGTACGGGTGTGCGATCAGGATGAGTCCGAAGATGATGCTCACGATGCCGATGACCCAGGCTCCGAGACCGGCGCCCGCAAACCCCCGTGCGACATGGATCACCCCGATGATCAACCCTTCCACACCGATGATGATGGCAAGGAACGTCGGGAGGAGGATGGCGCTGTAGAGCGGATAGGTCAGGACCAGGATACCGCCGATGATGCCCAGGGCGCCGACGAGTATCTTCCAGTTCTGGTCGCTCCTGTCTGAGTAGAGGCTTATCAGAACGATTATTCCGTTGATCATCCAGTATATGCCGAGGAAGATGGTGAGGATGACGAGAACCCCGATGGGGTAGGTCAGGAGGGAGATGCCGAGGACCAGGGCGACGATGCCCTGGATCAGTACGGACCACCGGGGCTGCCGGGGTGTCTCTACTGCAGATACCACAGAATATCACCGGGAGAAGGGGTCGGGTCCGGATATATAAGCATATGCCGCTTCAGGGAACGAGACCCGGAGGGGGATGAGTTCGAGTTCTCCTCACTGGACCCGGGCACTTCGGTACATGGTGCAAGAAAGTATATACGTACGTCCCCCCTCTTCCCGCCCGGCAAGAGCACTGTATGTCCCTCCCGGTTCTGGTGATCTGGTTTCGTCAGGCAATTCAGGCACTGGCGGCACTGGTTCTCTTTGCCGTGCTCCTCCCGCTCGCCCTCGGCCTGGTCGTCGGCATCCCGACGGCACGGGTCTTCGGGCTGATCACGTCTACGTTCGTTCTCCAATCGAACGCTGCTTTCGTCGGTGTGGGCATGGGGATACACCCCGTTGCGGTTCTTCTGATCATGACGCTCGTTGAGATCGGTGCCGTGCTTGCCATCTACCTGATCTGCGACGCGTTCGCCCTCCAGTCGGTCCGGGTCAGGGATATGCTCCGGCGTACGGAGGAAAAGATGCAGAAAGTGCCGCTCCTTGCGAAGTACGGCGCAGTTACTCTTGTCGTTCTCCCGGCAATGCCGGTCATCGGCCTCTACTCGAGTTCGGTGATCAGCTGGATTCTGCGATGGGATAGGATGCAGTCCCTCCTCTTCATCACCATCGGGTGGGTCGCCGTCACGACCTTCCTTCTCTCTATCGCACTCGGGGTTGTGCATCTGTTCGCCTGATAAGCCCGGGAACCCCATCCAGCAGATGGATATACTCCTGTGGCGAGATAGTATATTCGTGTCGGATATCGGCGGCGAGGAAGTGACGGAATGGCTTTTGAGATAACGCTTGCCCTCATTCTGGTTCTCAATGTTACATTTGCCATCACCATCGTCTTCTTCGAGCGGAGGAACCCGACGGCGGCGATGGCCTGGCTGATGATCCTCTTCTTTCTGCCGCCGCTCGGGTTTTTCCTCTACCTGATCTTCGGGCAGAACTATACCCGGGAGAAGATGTTCGTCGTCAAGGGTGAAGAGGATCGACGGTTTCTGCAAGAGGTATTTCTCGACCAATACCGGGGGTTCGCTGATTCCCGGTATCGATTCTCCACTCCTGAGGCGAAGGAGTTCCGCGAGACGATCTTCCTCCTCCTCAAGAACAACCGGGCGTTCCTGACCGAGAAGAACCGGGTCGATCTCTACACCCGCGGTGAGGATAAGTTCGGCGCACTCTTTGCCGCGATCCGGGATGCCCGCCACCATATCCACCTTGAATACTTCATCATCAACAACGATGAACTGGGACGGGCGGTCGTCCATGCCCTTGCTGAGAAGGCGCGAGAAGGTGTCGAGGTCCGCCTCCTCTTCGATGCTATGGGGACGCGTGCCGGGGGAGGGTCACGGAAGGCGTTCTCTGCTCTGACCGATGCCGGCGGGGAGATCGGGGTCTTCTTCCCCTCGATCTACCGGGTCAACTACCGCAACCACCGTAAGATCGCGGTCATCGATGGAACGACGGGGTTCATCGGCGGGTTCAACATCGGGGACGATTACCTGGGAAAAGGTCATCTGGGCCACTGGCGTGACACGGCCTTCCAGATCACGGGCCAGGCCGTCCTGATGCTCCAGCTCCGGTTCTTCCTTGACTGGCACTACGCGACCGGCAAATACCCGGGCCAGGAGTCCCGCTCCCGCTACTTCCCGGCTCCGGGTGATCACGGGACGACGCCGGTCCAGATCGTCTCCGGCGGCCCGGATACCCGGTGGAGCCCGGTAAAAGAGGGTTACATCAAGCTGATCAACTCCGCCCGGGAGTCGGTCTACATCCAGACGCCCTATTTCGTGCCCGATGATAGCGTCACCGACGCCCTCCGCCTTGCAGCGCTCTCCGGGGTTGACGTCAGGGTCATGATCCCCTGCAAACCCGATCATCCGTTCGTCTACTGG
>JBAYQF010000182.1:0-3917 GCA_041677325.1 Methanoculleus sp. | reverse complement strand
GCAGGAGGCATCTTCTTCGCCGTGCTCCTCTGGTCGGGCAGGATAGAATCTGAAAACCGGATCCTTGCCGCCATCCAGAGGATGCTCGACGAGGTGAAGCGAGCATCCCTCAATCCCCGGGCACTCGGTGTGCTCAGCGGCTCATCGCTCCTGATATGGCTCGTCGATGTGCTGGTCTGTTACGCGGTCGTCCTGATGTTTCAGGTGCCGGTCCCATTCGGCATCGTCGTTCTTGCGATCGTCATCGGTAACCTCGTCAAAGCAGTCCCAATCACCCCGGGCGGGGTGGGAACCTACGAACTCGCGCTCGCCCTGACGTTCGGGCTTGCAGGAACACCGGCGGTCACGGCGACGCTGATAGCGGTCATCGACCACCTGATCAAGAATCTGGTCACGCTCATCGGGGGTGTCGGGTCGATCTACTACTTCGGCGACTGGTCGATGGATCTCTTGAAGAGAGCGTTCAACAGGGATATCGAGACGGAGGATACATTTGGCGGTTGAGTTTATCGTTCCCGTGCTCCTCTGGCTCGCGGTCGTCAAGATGCTCCACCTCGCCGTCTGGCCGGCGCTTGAGCGCACGTTCGGTAACCTCGGTGCGGCCGCTGCATACCCGGCATCGGTCCTCCTCTTCACGCTCGGCACGTGGTACCTGGGGCTCATAGGCCTTCCCATCCAGCTCGCCCTCCTGCCGTTCATCGCCCTGGTAGCGTATGCCGCATCGCAACGGTTCTTCACGAGAGAGCGGCTGCGGTCGGCGCTCACCTGGGACCTCGCCTTCCTGCTCCCTTTCCTCTTCATGCTCGAGGTGCGCTGGATCAACCCGAGCATCTCCTACGCCGAGAAGTTCATGGACCACGCGTTCCTTGCGTCGATCATGCGGGTGCCCACCATCCCGCCGCTCGACCCCTGGTACGCGGGGGGAACGCTGGACGTCTACTACTACATCGGTTACTGGATGAACGGCGCGCTCGGACTTGTATCCGGCGTGCCCTCGACGATCACATTCAACCTCGCACTCCCGACGGTGCTCGGCCTCTCCGTTGTCTCGCTCTACGCCCTCGGGCACCTCCTCCTCGACCGTTACCGGTGGCTCCCGGTGGTTGCGCTCTTCCTCCCGAACCCCTCGGCGATCTACCATATCCTCATCGGAGACTCCTGGTTCGACGTCCTTTGGGGGAGCACCCGGACGATCGAGAACACCATCAACGAGTACCCCATCTTCTCGATGCTCTGGGGCGACGTGCATCCGCACGTCATGAGTTTCTTCAACCAGGGGTTCCTGCTCTTCCTCCTGATCTTCGCCTACATGCGGTGGGGAACCATCTCCATGCGGGGGAGGGCGCTCCTCTGCGGACTCGCCGCCCTCTCCCTCGGGTCGATGCCCGGGTTCAACTCCTGGGACGTACTCGTCTACGCACCTATCACGCTGGTCTTCGGCCTCCTGATATGGCGGCGTTACGGGGATCTCCGGCTGGACAGCCTGAAATCCTGGATGGTGCTTGCAACGGTGCCGCCGCTCGCGGTAGCGGCATATCTCCCGTTCTACCTCCACCTCAACAGCCCCGGCGTCGAAGGAGTCGGATTCGTCGCCATACCCTCCGCACCAGTGGAGTTTCTCCTGGTCCACGGGTTCTTCCTTGCGGTGTTGCTCGCCTACTGCGCCCCGGATATCATGAAGCGCCCCTACCTCCTCGCCGTCGCGGTACCGTTCATCCTCGCCGGCTATCCGGCCGCGACCATCGCCGCCGTCCCGCTGGTCTACCTTCTTGCCCGCCGCCGCTTTACGACCGTCGATACGCTAGCCATACTCGGCCTTACGATCATCCTCATCACCGAACTCATCTACCTCGTGGACAACATGGGCGAGACCTACTTCCGGATGAACACGGTCTTCAAGTTCTACCTCCCCGCGTGGTTCCTCCTCGGGACTGCGAGCCTTGCCGTCATCGGCGAGTGGCTCCGGGGCGCCGGGATCGACCGGCACATATCAAGCCGGATGGAAAAGGCACTCCCGGCACTGGCCGCCGTGCTCCTCCTCATTGCGCCCTTTGCGATCAACATCGACTTCGGGTATGGGAGTCACACGCTCGACGGTGCGGCATACCTCGAGGGCGCCCACCCCGGAGATGCAGCGGCGATCGTGTTCCTCCGGACTCTCCCCGAGAACCATGTCATCATCGAGGCGGAGGGCGGCGATTACACCTACTATTCAAGGGTCTCGGCGTTTACCGGGATCCCGGCGATCATCGGGATGCCGTTTCACGAACATATGTGGCGCGGGGATGATGGGCGTGTGAGCGAGCGGAGCGCCGATGTACGGACGATATACGAGCAGCCCGGCAGGACGGTCGACCTTGCGCAGGCGTACAACGCCACCCTGCTGTATGTGGGTGCAGAAGAGCGCGACCGCTACGCCGTCTCGCTCCCGACGGATGCGCTCGAACTCATCTATGACGAGCAGGATGTCCAGATATACCGGATCCCCGCATAAACCGTCCGGGCGGCACCCATACAGGCAGGCGCTAAAATAGCAGAACCTTCCCGCCTCACCTGAGGGAGAATGACAAACCTTTATCACTCCTCTTATTGACATAATACAGCGCATTCGATCAGCTACGCTACTGATGAATGATGACGGAGCAGCAGAAGGCTGCCCCTGAAAGAGGTGAGTTATGGCAAAGGCATACGTGAAATTCGAGATTCCGGAAGAGATCCAGAATAAGGCCCTTGAAGCCCTTGAGATTGCAAGAGATACCGGCAAGGTGAAGAAGGGGTCGAACGAGGCAACAAAAGCAGTTGAGCGCAACACCGCCCAGCTGGTTCTCATCGGTTCAGACGTTGAGCCAGAAGAAATTGTGATGCATCTGCCGCTGCTCTGCGAAGAGAAGCAGATTCCGTTCGTTTACATATCAAAGCAGAACGACATCGGCTCCGCAAGCGGCCTCGAGGTCGGCTCGGCCGCCGCCGCGATCGTCAAGTCCGGCAAGGCAAAGGACCTCGTCGAAGAGATCGCAAAGCAGATTGCTGCACTGAGAGCGTGAGGGATAAATCATGGCAAACGACGGAACGCCCGCAGAAGTTATCGAGATCATCGGCATGACCGGTATGCATGGCGAAGCCCAGCAGGTGAAGTGCCGGGTACTCGATGGCCCGAACAAGGGGCGGATCATCACCCGCAACACCGTGGGCCCCATCAGGGAGGGAGACATCCTCTCGCTGCTCGAGACCGAGCGTGAAGCGAAGAAACTATCGAGGCGGTAACCATGGTCGATAAGTACGTCTGCAGTTTCTGCG
This sequence comes from Methanoculleus sp., assembly GCA_041677325.1. Classification (GTDB taxonomy): domain Archaea; phylum Halobacteriota; class Methanomicrobia; order Methanomicrobiales; family Methanoculleaceae; genus Methanoculleus. The sequence continues at coordinate 620 of JBAYQF010000182.1, read as the reverse complement.
GAGAGACCCTGGAACCCGGCACCGGCACGATGTTCGTCAAGAGAGACGGAACCATCTACTACTTCTGTAGTTCCAGGTGCCAGAACAACTACCGGCTCGGCCGGGTGCCGCGCCGCGTAGAGTGGACCGCAGCCGGGCGGAGAGCCCGCGGTAAAGAGTGATCGGGATGGACCGCACCTTCGTGATGGTCAAACCCGACGGCGTCCAGCGCGGACTCGTCGGGGAGATCGTCTCCCGGTTCGAGGCAAAGGGCCTCAAGCTCATAGGAGCGAAGCTCGAGAGCCTCCCCGAGGAGCGGGTCGTCGAGCAGTACCGTGAGCACAAGGAAAAACCCTTCTTCCCGGGTCTCGCGGCCTACATCATGAGCGGACCCTGCTTCCTGATGGCATGGGAGGGGAAGGGTGTCGTCGCAGTCGTCCGGAAGATGGTCGGCGCAACGAACCCTGCGGAAGCTGCACCGGGATCTATCCGCGGAGATTTTGCGCTCGATATCGGGCGGAACGTCATCCATGCATCCGACTCCCCCGAGAGCGCCGCCCGCGAACTCAGCATCCACTTTGCGCCGGGCGAACTGATCGACTATTCTCGTATCGACGAACCCATCCTCTACGAGTGAACGG
>JBAYQF010000181.1:0-3918 GCA_041677325.1 Methanoculleus sp. | reverse complement strand
TGCATCCGGAGTGCGATCGACTTCGTGAGGGGAGGCGCATGAAAGTCAACATATTCGTCGAAGACTTTCGTTTCCTGCGCTACATCGGATGCGCGACGGCTGCAAGAACCCTGTATAACCACCTTGCCCGGCTTCCCGGGATGGAGGTCTCCCGCAACCTCTACAACGGCGACTTCGATCTGACCCACTACCACACCTTCGGGCCCTGGGCGATGTACCACCTGAAGTTCACCGAAGGCGTCAAAGTCCTGACCGCCCATTCGACTCCCCGGTTGAACGAGGGGAATGTCGCCTTCTCAAAACGGATCAACACGATATACCCGAAGGTCTACCGGCAATTCGATCACATCATAACGATATCGGAGCCATGTCACCGCGAGACCGAGCAGCTCGTCCCCGACGTCCCGAAGACCCTCATCCCGAACGGCATCGACCGGACATACTTCAAGCGGGACGAGAAGAAGAGGGAATCGTTTCGCGATGAGTTCGGGATTGAGCCCGGCCGGAGGGTGGTTCTCGCCGTCGGCCAGCAGACCCCCCGGAAAGGCATCTACGACTTCTTCAAACTTGCTGATCAGCATCCCGATATGACCTGGATCTGGGTAGGCGGGTTCCCCTATGGGACGCTCTCAAAGGATTATGCGAAGATTCAGATGCTCAAGACCCATGCCCATGCAAACGTCATATTCACCGGGGTTATCGACGATATATCCCGGGCGTATAGCGGGGCGGATATCTTCTTCATGCCGTCGCACGCCGAGACATTCGGCCTTGTGATCGTCGAGGCTCTCTCGGCCGGCCTGCCGGTCATCGCCCGGGACATCTATGAGTTCCAGGAGATATTCGGTGATTCTGTTCTCTTCTTCAGGGATCTCGACGAAGCACGCCGTCTCGTGAACGATGATGCGGTCCTGCGGCGCTATGCCTCCTGCGCCCGCGCCTCGACGGAAGACTATGACATCACGCTTATAGCAAAACGGCATCAACAACTATACCGGGAGTTGATCGAGGCATGATCTCCGTAGTTGTTCCAACCTACAACGAAGAGCAGAACATCGAGCGCTGTCTGCAGTCACTTACAGACCAGACGGTTCCGCGGGAGACCTACGAGATCATCGTCGTCGACGGGAACTCAAAGGATGCAACCCGGGAACTGGCCGAGCCCCTTGCGGATATGGTCTTCATCCAGACAAGCAAGCGGGTCGGCGGAGCCCGGAACGACGGTGCGATGGCGGCGTCAGGCGACATCATCGCAACGACCGATGCCGACTGCATCATCCCCCGCGACTGGGTGGAGCGGATCGGGAAGAATTTTGCAAAACAGGATATCGTGCAGCTCTACGGCACGGTCTACCCGATCGAGGACGGCATGCGGAACCGTCTCTCTCTCCTCAGCGCAAACACCTTCTCGCGCCTCGGTTACCATACCCGGACGATATACTTCACGCTCGGGTGCAACACGGCATTCGACCGGGAGATGTTTATCCGGGCGGGGATGTACCGTTGCATCGATGCCGGGGATGACCTTGAGATCGCGCAGCGGATGCGCAAACTCGGGAAGGTCTACTTCGATCCCCGCCTTGCGATCGGGTTCTCGATGCGGCGCTACCAGCAGTTCGGGACGATCAAATCGCTCGGGGAATGGGGTTACATCGTCCTCCGGGGCGGTGAGGCGAACAACACCACCTACACGCAGCGGGAGTACAAGTAGTCCCATGAAGAAGACCGGATCCATCCCGGAGGCCTACAGAGGGGTGGTGCAACGCTCTGATGCCTGTGAGTTTGCTCGTCTGCTCGGGATGACGGTCACGGGGATAGAGGACGGTTGCGTCCATGTGGCTATGCCGACGGCGGGCATGAAGAACGCCCATGGCACGATCCACGGGGGCGCTATCTTCGCCATCGCCGACCACGCCTTCGGCATCGCCGCGAATATGGAGGGGATCGACCAGATCGCGATCTCCGCCTGTATCCGCTATTTTACTATCCCGACGGCGGATACGATTGAGGCGGTCGCCCGCAAGATTTCTGAGACGGAGAAGACATCGGTCTACACTGTCGATGTCTACTCGGGCGGCCGGCTGGTCGCATCGTTCGAGGGCGTCGGGTTCAAGATCGGGGGGACGACGAAGCGAGGGTGAAAGGAGGTTGGTGCCAATTTAGAGGCACCTGCCCTGCATTTCGACCATTGGCGTATTTTTCTAAACAGTGGGTATGAGCGCGAGCCCGATATGGTGGACGTGGGGGATAGCGTGCCTCGATGCCTCATGGCTTTTCGTACTCCGGTTCTTCGCACCTTCGGCCGGTCGCCAGTCCAAGGCCGTTGGCCTTCTCCTGCTCCGACCCTCCAGCTCGTCGTACTCACATGTCATTCTTGGGACCTCGCTTACCCTGATGCACGGGTTTTGTGAGGATATCGCCACGCACTGCCCCCGCCCCTTGGGGGCGGGGGAGGAGGCCGGAGGCCGGGCGGGGTGGGGGTTACAGGCGCCCATTATGCGGTAGAGACAGGGGAAGGAGGGCGTCCGCCCCCCCTCCCCGCCTGCCCCACCCCCAATGGCGACACTCCCACGGTCCACTGCACCGGGTTTACTCTCGTTTCTACTGTCCGAGAAGCATGAGAATGGTTAGACGGAGCGCAGGAATTCTAGCGCCAGGTCATAACCCTCTAGCGTGAGAACGCTCGATCCCCCTAACCGCAACCTGACAGAGTTCCAGCACTAACATCCCCCCGCTCGCCTTCTCTTACCACACCCGGCACTGCCCGCCGCTGTGTTTTGCGATATACTGCTGGTGATACTCCTCGGCCCGCCAGAACGTCCCCGCAGGCTCGATTGCGGTGACGATGGGGCGACGGAACCTCTCTGATCGCTCCATCTCCTCTTTTGATGCCCGGGCATCCGCCTCCTGCTCAGGGGTACGGAAGAAGATCACCGACCGGTACTGCGTCCCGATATCGGGCCCCTGTCGATTCGGGGTGGTCGGATCGTGCACGCCCCAGAAGATGTCGAGGAGCGTCTGATACGAGACCTCTCCGGGGTCGTAGATCACCTCCACGACCTCGGCGTGTCCAGTCGTCCCGGTGCAGACATCGCGGTATGTCGGGTTCTCGGTGGTGCCGCCCATGAACCCCACCGCGGTATCCACGACGCCGTGGACCTTCCGGAACGCCTCTTCGACGCCCCAGAAACATCCTGCGCCGAAGGTGGCGTGTTCGTGGCTTTTCTCCGGTGCCATGATAGTACCTTCCTGGATGCCTGCGGGAAAAATGTATCGCCGCTACCCTGGCATACCCTTATCTGGGACCGGAGCCACGTACTCCCATGGTCTTTGAATCAGACGCCGTAGAGATGGTTGCCCGGCTGATGGCGCTCTCCGCCCGCACCGCCCCGAAGGCCCGGGGCATCGACGTCATCAAGACGATGATCGTCACCGGGGAGGAGAAAAAGAGGCTTGCCGGGGCGATGCGTGAGTACGGCGAGAAGAACGGCGCCGGGTTCTTCGTCAGGGATGCGGGGAACGTCGCGGCAAGCGATGCCTGTCTCCTCATCGGTTCGCTCTTCGACGACACCGTGAGTCTCGACTGCGGTGGGTGCGGCTACGCCACCTGCGCGGAGATGCTCGATGCACAGCGCAGGACGAACCTACCCACCCCGTTTCGGGGCCCGAACTGTATCGTCCGGATGGCGGATCTCGGTATCGCCGTCGGCTCCGCAGTAAAGACTGCGAGCATCCACAACGTCGATAACCGGGTGATGTATACCGCCGGTGTCGGGGCGCTCTCGCTCGGGTGGCTGGAGGGATGCGGCGTCGCCTACGGCATACCGCTCCGGGCATCGGGAAAGGATATCTTCTTTGACCGTACACGCTGAAAGCGAAGTGACAGAATGGCTACCATGAAGATCCGGGGCGGAGACC
>JBAYQF010000180.1:0-3954 GCA_041677325.1 Methanoculleus sp. | reverse complement strand
TGCTACGCCGTCCCCGGCTACCCGGCCTCGGAGGTTGCGGAGCGTGCCGGGGCCTCAAACACCATAAACGAGAAGACGGCGCTCGAGTACGCCCTCGGCGACTCCCTCTCCGGGAGGAGGGCGGCCGTCTTCGTCAAGCACGTCGGCCTCAACGCCTGTGCCGACCCGCTCGTTCACGCCACCGTCCAGGGACTCAGGGCGGGCGTCGTGATCGTCGCCGCCGACGACCTTGATGCAACCGCTTCAGACGTCGTGCAGGACTCCCGCTACTACGGCGAGATCGCCCGGGTCCCGGTGCTGGAGCCCGACGGCGAGACGCTCGGTCCCGCGGTCGAGGCGGCGTTCGAGGCATCAGAGGAGTTCTCACGGGTCGCCATCGTCAGAGTCACGCCCGCCCTTCTGGATGCCGACGTGACGGATGTCTCGGTGACCCGGAACAACCGGGAGGGCTCCCTCGCCGACCCCGGCCTCACGATGGCCGGCCGGGCGCTCGTGGCCGAACGCCGCACTGCGGCGATGTTCGCCTGGTCGCGCTCCTCTCCGCTCAACCGGCTCCCGGACGGCGGGTTCCGCGCCGTCACCGTCTACCCGCCGCCGGCCGCCCCGGACATGCTCGCCTCGCTCCACGAGACCGGCCGCCCCTTCCTCCGGGAGCACCGCTTCCTCGCCCCTCCCGAGCCCGCCGGGGAACCGGCCCGGCACTCCACCCGGGGCTATTCCAGGACGTTCTGCCGGAACTGTCCGTTCCGCCCCGCTCTCGCCCTCCTCCGCGAGCGCGGGCTGCAGGCCGCCTGCGACGCCGGGTGCGCCATCCTCGCGATGAACCCGCCCTACCAGGTGGGGATTGCGACCTACGGCCTTGGTTCATCCGTTGCCGTGGCCGCGACCGGCCCGGGCGTCGCCCTCATCGGCGACTATGCACTCCTGCACTCGGGGCTTGCCGCCCTCATCGACGTCTATGAGCGCAGATTCCCGCTCCTCTGCATCGTCCTTGCGAACAACCGGATGGGGATGACCGGCGGTCACCCCGTCCCCGATATCCTTCGCTACATCTCCTGGGCTAACCCTGTCGTCTGCGCCGCAGACGATGTTCCGGCGCTTCACCGCGCTCTCGTCCTCCCGGACGACGGCCCCCGGACGGTTGTGATCGAAGGAGCCTGCCCAGAAGGTGAGACCCATGAAACCGTGGCATATTGAGATCTGTGATGTAACACTGCGAGACGGGGAGCAGACTCCCGGCGTCTCGTTCACCCTTGATGAGAAGATGACGATCGCGCACGCACTCGACGAGATCGGCGTGGAGGTGATCGAGGCCGGGTTCCCGGTTGTCTCCGCATCAGAGAAGGAGTGCGTTACCGCTATCGCCAAAAGCGGCCTCGATGCCCGGGTCTGCTGTCTCGCGCGTGCGCTCAAGCCCGATGTCGAGGCGGCGCTCGACTGCGACGTCGATATGGTCAGCATATTCTTCGCGACCTCCGACCTCCACATACGGCACAAATACCGAAAACCGCGCGAAGAGGTGCTCGACGGCGCCCTCGATATGGTGGAGTTCGCATCGGACCACGGCGTCCAGGTGCGGTTCGCCGCCGAGGATGCTTCACGGACGGATCCCGCGTTCCTCATCGAGATGTACAACCGGGGCGTTGAGTGCGGTGCGAACTACGTCAGTTTTGCGGATACGGTCGGTTGCCTCACGCCGCTTGAGACTCATGCGATCGTCTCGGAGATCCTCGATGCGGCCCCGCACCGACTCTGTATCCACTGCCACAACGATCTCGGGTTTGCGGCCGCAAACACCGTCACGGCCGCGGCCGCCGGGGCGTTCCAGCTTCACACCACCGTGAACGGCATCGGGGAGCGTGCGGGGAACGCCGCACTTGAGCAGGTGCTCGTCACCCTGCGCATGAAGGGCGGCGTCGATCGCTACGACCTCTCGCGCCTGCAGGAGATCTCCCGGCTGGTCGCCCGGTCTTCAGGCGTCTTTCCCGAGCGCACCCGGCCGATCGTCGGCGAGAACGCCTTTGCCCACGAGAGCGGGATCCACATCGCCGCCATCCTTGAGGATCCCTCGACCTACGAGTACATCCTCCCGGAACTCGTGGGCGGCGAGCGGCGGTTCGTTCTCGGGAAGCATACGGGAAGGAAGGCGCTCGACCACATCGCACAGGCCTACGGGTTCGAGCTCTCCGATGCGGAGGCGCGGTGGGTGCTTGAGCAGATCAAGCAGAGGAGCGAGGGGAAGTGCAGCGTCACCCCCGAGGTGCTCTGCGGGTTCCTCCGGCAGGCAAAGGGGGGGGTTCTCCAGTGAGCACGCTCTCTGAAGCGATCCTCGGCGCACCGGCCGGAGAATACGTCGATCGGGAGGTCGATATCGCCTTCGCCCACGACGGTACCGGCGTCCTCACCCGGGAGGCGCTCCGGGAGATGGGGGTCGAGCAGCTCCCGCACCCCGATCGCCTGCGCCTCATCTTCGACCACATCGTCCCGGCGAACACCGGGACGACGGCGACGCTCCAGGCGGAGCTCCGGGAGTATGCCCGGGCGTCGGGGATCGCGCTCTCGGATGCAGGCGGCGGGATCTGCCACCAGGTCATGAGCGAAGGGGTCGTCCGGCCGGGCATGGTCGTCGTCGGCGCCGACTCCCATACCTGCACCCTCGGCGCCCTCGGCGCGTTCGCCACCGGCGTGGGAGCGACCGATATGGCGGCGATATGGGCCTCGGGGGAGACGTGGTTCCGCGTTCCTGAGACGATCGCGATCCGCCTCTCGGGGAGCCTCTCCGGCCCTGCGGACCCAAAGGATCTCGCCCTCGCCTACGTCGCAAAACTCGGGATGGAGGGAGCGACCTATCGGGCGCTGGAGTTTGTGGGCGACGGAGCGGCGGGGATATCCATGGACGGACGGCTGACCCTCTCGAACATGGCGGTCGAGACGGGGGCAAAGACCGGGATCTTCTATGCCGACGCGGTCACCGTCCGCCATCTCGCGGACTACGGGATCACCGTATCGCCGCAGGTCCCGGAGGACTGCCGCTACGAGCGGACGATCGAGATCGATCTCGACGATATCGTGCCGCTCGTCGCAGTCCCGCACCGGGTGGATACCGTCCGGGAGGCGGAAGAGGTCGCGGGCACGCCCATCGACCAGGTCTTTGTCGGAACCTGCACGAACGGCCGCTACGACGACCTTGCCCGGTTCGCCCGCATCGTCCGGGGGAAGAAGGTTGCCGTCCGCACCCTGGTGATCCCCGCATCCCGGTCGGTGCTTGCCCGGGCGATCGCCGATGGCATCCTCGCCGATATCGTAGATGCGGGCTGCACCATCGGATCGCCGGGTTGCGGGCCGTGTCTTGGGGCGCATATGGGCGTGCTCGGGGAGGGGGAGGTCTGCCTCTCCACCGCCAACCGGAACTTCAAGAACCGGATGGGCGTGGGCGGCGAGATCTACCTCTCGTCGGCCGCCACCGCCGCAGCGAGCGCGCTCACCGGCGTGATAACCGTGCCGGAGGTGGCGTGATGCAGGGAGCAGGGCCGGCGGTCTGCCTGGGAAACGACATCGATACCGACGTCATCATCGCCGGCCGCTACCTCCGGACGAAAGACCGTTCGGTCTGAGCGGAGCACGCCTTCGAGGATCTCGACCCGATGCTCGCTCCCCGCATCCGCGGCGCGGTCATCGTCGCCGGGAGGAACATGGGGTGCGGATCGTCCCGCGAGCAGGCGGTCGTCGCCCTCCGCGAGGCGGGCGTCGTCGCGGTCGTCGCGGAATCGTTCGCCCGCATATTCTTCCGTAACGCCGTCAACGTCGGTCTCCCGGTCATCGAGGCCGCCGTCTCCTGCACCGACGGCGCCCGCGTCGCCTTCGACCTCGATAACGGGTGGGTGGAGGTGGACGGGGTGCGGTATCCTGCCCGGGTGCTCTCGGAGAAGATGGTCGCCATCCTCCGTGCGGGTG
>JBAYQF010000179.1:0-3964 GCA_041677325.1 Methanoculleus sp. | reverse complement strand
GGCCGGATTTCCATGATCTCGGTCGGGTGGTCGTCATGGCGGAACCCGGCGGATCCTACTCCCGCACCTCTGGAAAAACCGAGGAAGAGGTCGCCGTCTGCCTCCTCCGGGGCGAGATGGAGGAGGTCGCACCCGAGTACGACATGGAGCAGAGCACGGAGGAGTTCGTCGCGAACGCTGTCGTCTCGGGTGGCGATGAGCAGCGGATCATCAGGATGAACAACGCGATGGTCGGGACGCTGGAGCCCGCCCTCCCCACGCTCCTCGATTACGGGCTGGTCCGGCGGCGAGGAGGACGTATCGAGCTCACCGATATGGCCAGGGTGATGGCCGAACACTTCATCGGTGCCGAGCGGTTGATGGAGATCAAAGAGCTCGTCCGGCAGATGGACGACGCGGCCGAGATCGTCGCGGAACTCGAGTGCGCCGAAGAAAAGGCGCCGTGAAGTCGGGCACAGCCCGGAACCCCCCTCCCTTATCGGTATCTCTCCAGGTACTCCCGCACCTTCACCGACCCTACCCAGCCTTCATCGAGCTGCTTGAGGATTGCCTTGATCTGGCTGACCTGCTCCTGGATCTTCTCTGCATACGGATCGTCGATGAGGTCGGCCATCCCCTGGACGACCTGGAGGGGGTTTCGGATACGGTCGGTCAGAACCGCGAACTGCTCGATGTTCCTCTCGATCTGCCGGTAGGCCTCCATCCTCTCCCGTTCAGATCTCTCCCGCTCTCTCATCTCGCACTGGAGGCTCTCGTTTGCCGCCCGGAGTTCTTCCGTCCGCTGCGTCACCACTTCCTCAAGATGGTAGCGGTAGTTCATCAGTTCCTTCTCAATCCGCCGCCTTTCCGTCACGTCCCGAGCGATGATGAGGATGGCCGGCGTACTGCCGAGGGTGATGCGGTGGATGCTCGCCTCGACGGGGATCCGTTTGCCCTCGCGGGGGATCAGGTCGGCAGAATACAGGCGGCGATCTCCCTTCCTGAAATCGCTCCGGATGAGGATGACGGATCCGGGAGCGCGGATAGAGAGTTCATCCTGGGTATACCCGAGACAGCAGCAGGCGAGCGCGTTCGCATCCAGTATCCGGTAAGGTGTCCCCTCTTTCCCGACGGCGCATACCAGCAGAAAATCGTTCCCGCTCTCAAAGAGGAGGCGGTACCGGTCCCTGCTCTCCTGGAGTTCCTGCCGGGATCTCTCCAGTTCGCCGAGCACAAGGTTGACCTCATCGACGAACCGTGTAAGCGGGTCGCTCCTGATCGTGGGGAGGTGGCGAGGAGCCTTCTTCATCGCCTTGAGACCCTCGATGCTTGCATCCATGCCGGCGATGCGGGCGGCCACCTCCTGTTCCTTGAGCCAGACGCCGAGCAGCCCGAAGATGATGCCGGTGAAGATGAGTCCAAGGATCTGGCTGATGAAAAAGCGTTGATCTGTCGTTGAGATGACCAGATCTGCCTTAAATATGATCAGAATCATGCTGAAAAGGCCGACCAGAAGGATAGCTGCGAAAAATAACCGCCTGTGGGATCGGGGCATACGGTTGCCTGAGGGGGGGTGATCCCGAGGCAGGGTTTCATCGGAGCTGGAGGTCATGCCGTTCTAACCGGGTTTGCATATTTTGAACAGATTTCTATCTATGGCGGTTCTGATGCGCATCCTGTCCATGCATCTTCGTATCCCATGATGGAGAATTTAGTATATAGATGTTTCGTATGTGGGATGGAAATTTATCATGAAAATTTCGTTTTCTGTGCTGGTTGCAATGTGTTACAGGGCAGTGGAAGAAGTATGTCAATATTCTCTCTCTCGGAATCGGGGATCACCTGGATCTGGAACGATCCTCTCGCCCGGTTCCGTGGGCGCTTCTTTGCATCATCGTCGCGAAGATCACGGTTCCGATGAGGCTTATCGCACCGCCCACGTAGAAGACGGCGGCGACCCCGATGTAATCCATGAAGACCCCTCCCATCAGAGGCGCTATGATCATGCCGATCCCGAAGATCGTGTTGTAAGCCCCCATCGAGGTCCCCATCCCGATAGTCCGCCCGGCATCGACCGTCAGGGCCATGATGGCCGGTTGCTGGATCGCTCCTCCGATGCCGACGAAGGATGTGATCACGAGCAGGGGCAGGAACGATCCGGAGAACGGGATGGCGGCGATAGACAGCGCCATTATTGCTGAACCTGTGACGATCATGGCAACTTTATTCCCGGTATCGGTGATCTTTCCCACCGGCACCTGGAGAAGCGCCATGAGGAAGGTGTTTGCGGAGAGGACGACACCTACCTCAAAGGGAGTGATCGAGATGAGCGGCCCGAAGACCGGGATGAAGACCATCATGCCCCCGCGCCCGAGGGCGCTTATGAACGAGAAGACCATGACCCCCCGCATCACCGGGAGTGCGATGATCTCCCGTAACGGGATGGAGGTTCCTTCCAGGGCCGTGAACGCACCGCGCCTGGCTTCCGGGAGGGATATTCCGACGAGAAGCGTGGCGAACGCCGAGAGGGCGGCCATGACATAGAAGACTGAATTTATCCCGAACATATCGTTCAGGAATCCCCCGAGCAGCGGCCCCATCCCCATGCCGAGGAACATCGATATGGAGAAGTTTCCCATATGGCTCCCCTCTTTTCCTTTCTCCGAGAGGTCGGCGATGTAAGCCATGGCTATCGGGACGACCATGGCCGATGCGAGGCCGTGCATGAGGCGGATTGCCGTGAGCGAATAGACACTATCCGCGATGATGTATGCAAGCGACAGGACGGCGTACGAGAGCATGCCGGTGAGGATGATCCATTTTCGCCCCCGGCGATCCGATATGCGGCCGATGATGGGCATGAAGACCGACCGGGAGAGAGCGAAGGCTGAGAAGATGATGCCGAGCCAGATGCCGGTCGCACCCAGGTTTTCTGCGTATATGGGCAGCAGCGGGCTGACGATGCCGAGCCCGAGCATGGTGGCAAAGACGGAGATGAATAAGACGTTATAGATGCGTTTAGCGGTATTCATACGGGTTACACTCGAGTTGGGTTCAGTCTCATGAGCCGGATCAGTGGTGGGTTATTCTTTGGTTGGAGGGAAAAGAGTTGGTAGTACTGTGCTGCATACAGGGTTTTGAGGACCGGAATCATCCCCGCCGCGCGACGCAACACCACCGATCGTAGAGCGGGTCGCGCCGGTTCTCGAAGACTTCGGTCTCCCTGCCGCTCTCAGCACACCAGCCCTCCACCCTGGCTGCTTCTTCCTCTTTACCGACAGTTATCAGCGCCTCGTCGGTGAGGGCGAGGAGATCGGCGATGATTGACCGCCAGAGGGATGTGTTGTAGGAGTAGATCTCCCCTGCCATGAAAGCCGCCCCGAGGGGCAGCGGGGCAATGTAATGGGACGCTCTTCGTGCATCGATGCACATGGTATCGGCGGGTATGAGACGCCCTTTCGAGAGGCCGAGTGCGAGGAGGCCTGGATCGTTGTCGTAGGCGAGCGCCCGCACACCTCCCGCCCGGAGAGCCGCGGTGCCGACACCCGATCCGCAACAGCAGTCAACGCAGGGAGTTCCCGCACGGTCGCCCCAGATCTCATCGAGGAGGTCGCGGATCATCTCCTCCCGGTCGGGGCGAAGGTCCTCGAGAGCCGGGAAGGTCGTATCCAGAAGTTCCATACTGTAATACTCGCGAACCGCCGAGAGCCATGCCTCCCGCCCCTCCTGATAGATCTCGCCGCCGACCGCCTCGAAGCACTCGATGGCGGGGAGCGTCGGTTCCCGGAAGAGAAAGGAGGCGGCATGCCACCCTTCCTCGTCATGGAGGGCAAGGGCTATCGGCTCTTCCTCCTCATCGACCAGGAGGCGTGCTTCATCCGGTACAACCTGAAACAGCAGGGCAGTGCATGCATCTACTGCCAGTTCTGCAAACGACGGCTCGACCAGCCGGCATCTCTCAATCTCAAGGATATCTGCAACCTTC
>JBAYQF010000178.1:0-3992 GCA_041677325.1 Methanoculleus sp. | reverse complement strand
GCAGACGGTGCTTGCCGGAGAGTGCGAGGAGAACACCCACTACCACATCTTTCCCGAGTATGGGATTGTCGAGTTGATCGGGCGGGACGGGCAGCCCGTCAGGAACCCGGGCGCGATGGGGGAGGTGGTCGCGACCAACCTCACCAACTATGTCTGCCCGCTCATCCGTTACCGCACTATGGACGTCGCGGTTGCGACAGAGAGCCAGTGCCCGTGCGGGAGGCCGTATCCCTTGCTTGAGAAGGTGGAAGGAAGGCTCCAGGAATTCATCGTAACCCGGAATGGACACCTGATCTCCATCACCCCCATCAACTACGAATCAGATGCGTTCGAGAACATCCAGCATTTCCAGATGTACCAGGAAGAGCGGGGTGAACTCATCATGAAGATTGTCCGAAAACCTGCCTACACCGGGAAAGATACGGAGGAGTTGATCCGGGAGCTCCAGTGGCAGCTCGGTGATGAGGTGAATGTCCATATTCGCTTCGTCGATGCGATCCCTCGCACCAAAGGCGGCAAGTTTCGGTACCTCATCCAGAATCTCCCGATCACGATCAGGGACTTTTCGACGGATCACTCGATGTAGGGGGCGACCCGGCGCTTCAGCCAGGATGTACCGGCGATGGAACTGTATGCCCATTCTGCCACCGTCCCGATCATATCTTTCCGGTAGATCTCCATGTAGATCTCAAGGTTTGAACAGAACCGCGATTTAAAAAGGTTCAGGTCAGGCGTATTCGCCCCGATATTCTCAAACGTCCGGTAGCCTTCGTCTTTTGCGCGCCTGACCAGGAGCCACTGGAGGTACTCATTTCCCGCGTGTGGCCCCTCGATTCGCGGTGCTCCTATCCAGAGCAGGAAACGCTTGTACTCCTGTGTGGCGAGCGCGCCCGTGAGTGTGCCTTCCCGGTCATAGAGGTAGTAGGCGGCAAGGTGCTCCGGGTATGCCTGGAAGAGTTCCTCGAAATAACGCTGCCTGATCATAGGGATCTGCTTATCGGGGTGGCTGAACCGCCGGGAGATCGCGGTATACAGCTCCGAGATGTCGTTGCTCCGCACAAGGTTCATACCCGCTTCCTCGGCCCTCCGGATACTGTTACGGAGTCTGTGGTGGAAGTCGCCCTGGATCGCTTCAATCGATCGTGAAAGGTCGATCGTGTAGGTGTAATGAACCTTCGGGGTGTATCCCCGCCAGGTGAACTGCCGGATATCGGCAAAACCCGGCACGAGGGTCAGAGAGAAGTAGTGCGGCGAGATCGTGTCAATCTCAGCGGAAAGGTCGTTCGCAATGAGACCTATGATCGCCTCTTTCTTGCTCTGTCTCATCGTATCAAACCCGCGTGTCGGAATAAATCCCTGGTAAGGGATGACGGCCTGCATGGGCGGTGGTGAGAAGAGCATCTTTACCCCGTGAGTATTCCTGAAGTAGAGCGGGACAAGGCAGACGAGTTCCTCTCCTTTGTAGACCCCGTAGGGGAGGAGGTGATATCCCGCATGCCGTGCGGTGATCGTGATGTAGTCCCACTTATGAAAGAGCAGCCCGTACGGGCTCCTGTCGACAAAAGTATCCCATATCTCCCTGTCGTTCACGAGTTCGAGTGTCATAGAACCCTGCCTCCGGCCGAACAGTCATGTCTGACTATGCCTGCTACAGGACGGCGGGAGATATATTTATGCCTTCTCTGGAAACTTCAGGGAGCGTGGGACTGCATCGATTTAAGCGGACCCGGGAGCTGCCGGAGGCGGGCGGGTCTTTCCGGATCACCCGATGTGGGGAGCAAACCTTTTCTTGATCAACGGCCTGTTCACGATGTTGCTGTACTCCCATTCCGCGATACGGCCGAGATTACTTCGTTTTTGTAGACACCGTAGGGAAGGAACGTATACCCGGTATGCTCTTTTCTGATCGTCAAAAAATCTCATTTATGGATAGAGAAGGCCTGAATGGCTCTCCTCGGTGAACTACCCCGCCCTTCAGGGCGGGGCTTCCTGCTTCATCCTTCCTCTACTGAAGGCTGAGTCCACAGGCTCGACGGTGCGTTCCGCCCCCATCACCCCCGCAAGATAAACACATCCGGGGTATCCCTGTCGGCGATGATCTCGGCCGGCAAACTGCACTTCCTCTGCTCCGCCGGAGAGATCCCCGACCGATCTCTACTTCCTGCAACTCAGTATATACGTGACAGTCCAGGGTGACCATGCCGGAGCATGGAGCCCGGTCGACCGCACAAACACATCTTTCACTCCGCCGTTTTGAGGCATATCGCCTCCTGAATCGAGGATTTCATGGTAGCACCTGTTGTCGGGCGCTATGTGGCAGCAAGGGGGCGAAGGATGGCGGCACATCCTAAATCTTTCCGGTCGCCATCATCAGGCGTTTGACAAAGGTAATGTATGCCCATTCGGAGACCGCCCCGAGAGTATCCTTCTTCTCGATCTCGAAGTACATCGTGAGATCAGGGTTAAACCGTGATTTGAAGAGGGCCGGGCCGGGGTTGTTTGCACCCATGTTCTCAAATGTTCTGTAGCCTTCGGCATGTGCCCGTTCAATCAGGAGCCACTGGAGATACTCGTTTCCCGCATGAGTGCTCTCGATCCGCGGCGTTCCTAACCAGAGCAGGAACCGCCTGTACTCCTGAGCGGCCACCACGGCCACGACCTCATCCTCTGCATCATAGAGGGTGTAGATCCCGATCTCCGGGTAGGCCCGCACGAGGTCCTCGAGGTAGTCGCGTTTGATCGGGGGGATGTCGAGCGATGGGTCACGATAACGATCGGTGATGAACGCATGAAGCTTGGTGATATCACCGGCTCTCTCCAACTGAAGACCGGCTTTCAACTCCTGCTTCAGTTTGTTGCGGAGCTTGGAATTGAAGTTGTTCCAGATCTCCTCGAGCGGTCGCGTCAGATCAATGGCGTAGGTATACCGGACCCGCGCGTCGCATCGGTCCCAGAGGTAATGGCGTATATCGTCAAACCCCGGGACGAATGCTATCGAGAGGTAGTTCGGTGAGAGATCGAGGAGTTCTCCACGGATGTCCTCCGCAATCAACCTGAGAAGGGACTCTTTCTTGCTCTGCTTGAGCGAATCGAACCCGGCGTTCATCACGCACCCGAGGTGAGGGATCACCGTGAGGGGTGGGGGTGAAAAAACGGTGTTGATGCCGTGCACCCGCTTCCAGAAGAGCGGGAATACACAGACCGGTTCGCTGCCTTTATAGATCGCATACGGGAAAAGCGTGCAGTTCGTGTGTTTTGCAGTCAGGTGCAGATAGTCCCACCGGTGAAAGAGGAGCCCCGATGGGCTCTCGTCGATGAATGTGTCCCAGGTATCCCTATCCTCTACGGTGTTCACGGCCATCCTTTTTCTCACCCTGCGCCCGGTCATGATTTCCGGTGCCGGCCACCACCTCATCTCCCATCCCTATATATCTTTCTTCAAGCCCGCCGGTTTGCGCGATGGGACATGGAACGAGCGGGCATGGTTGCCCGGCCATAGTGATAGCGCCCACCTCCCGGCAACAACTGTTATATATCTGGACACGTGAGGTAGGGGCATGGTCGCCCTCCGCCTCCTTGCCATGGATGATGTCTCGTTCTGTTCGTGGGTGGGCAACTCAGCAGGTGCATATAGTGACATCTGGGTGATCATCACCGAGAACAATCTCTTTCCTGAGTTTTTGAAACACTTTAACCGTGCATCCAGTCGGGATCTGGTCACCCTCCCGTGCTCTGAGAACTTCTTCTGATCAGGCGCGATGTCCCTGGATTTCCGCCTTCTTCCCCCGTGGAGACGATAGAGCGCTACCATGGTGGTTCATCGCCCACTCGCCCGGCATGTTCCAGTTTGAATCGCGCCGGCCGCACAACGTCTCGCGGGAGGCGATCCTGCTCTCGGTCGATCTACAGGAGAACAGAATCGTCAGGGAGTATGGGGTGGTGCCGCTCATCATCGGCGCCGATTTCATACCCTATCCCGCGGAGGAGCCGTG
>JBAYQF010000177.1:0-4009 GCA_041677325.1 Methanoculleus sp. | reverse complement strand
CTAGACATAGACAACCTCACTGAGGATAGCCTCCCGGATCCGGGGTTTCAGGGTATCGGCGATGACAAGGTCCGTCCTTCGCCCCAGAAGATCCTCAAGGTAAAACTTGAGGTCCATGAAGTGGTCGAAGGTCTCCTCTCCCTCCCTGAACTCCACCAGGATATCGATGTCGCTTGCCGGTGTCTCCTCACCCCGCACCACAGATCCAAAGATGCCAATACGTGCCACACCGTAACGTTCCCGGATGATGCGAACGTTCTGCTGGATCTGGGTGAGCGGATGCATTGTTAACCTGTGGTGCTACGTCCATTCGCTTATACTTTCCGACACCCGGTTGTCCCTTAAAACCGAAACCACTTCATCATAACAAGAGCGTCTTCCTCGTTCGCGTAGTACGCCGCGACCTGGAAGACCTCCCGGTAGCCGAGACGGCGGTAGAACTCCTGTGCCCCGGTGTTGGTGATCCGAACCTCGAGCTGGACGCCGCTCGCGCCGAGGACGAGATACTCCTGCTCCAGACGGCGGATGAGGTGGTGTCCGACCCCCCGGCGGCGGTATTCCGGGGCGACGGCGAGGTTCATGATGTGCCCATAGACCTCTTCCCCGGTATCCTCGATGCCGCCCGCGACGAACCCGGCCACGTCGCCGTTGCTCTTTGCAACAAAGAAGGTCTCCGGGTAGTAGGCGAGAGATTCCTGGAGTGTCCCCTCTTCCCAGGGATCGACGAAGGCCGCCCTCTCGATGGCGACGATCTGCGGGAGGTCTGCGGGTTGGGCCCGGCGAACGGTGAACTGGAGCGGCATCATGGTCGATCACTCCCTCGGGAGTGCCTTACCTAATATAGTCTCAGAGAACAAAATAATAGGCACGTACGAGTGGCGGTATTATGGTTGAGATCTATCGTTTCGCGGCAGTCCGTCCGGGACAGGGATACTCCGGAGACATCCCTTCCGTGCCCTATGATGTGGTGACGGCAGAAGAGGCCAGAGAATGTATCGAGAAGAATCCTCTGAGTTTTCTCCGGGTCAGTCGGCCGGACGCCGAACTCCCCGATCTCGCGCCGAACGACGAGCGGGTCTACCGGCGGTCGCGCGAGGTCTTTGACGGGATGCTCGCGGACGGCCTGATGCAGCGCGACGCCGAACCCGGGATGTATGTCTACCGGGCGGTCCAGGACGGCGAAGAGTTCATCGGGCTGGTCTGCTGCGTGGGGACGAAAGACTACGAGAACCGGACGATCCGGCGGCACGAACTCACCCGGTACGACAAGGAGGAGGACCGGACCCGGCATATCGAGACGGTGGGGGCAAACACCGGGCTTGTCTTCCTGCTCTACCACGACCCGGGCGAGATCTTTTCCTCCGTCCGCTCCCTCATCGCCGACGTGCAGCCCGACGGGAGCACCATGGCCGCTTCAGGCGTGCTCCACGAGGTCTACCGGATCGTCGATGAGACCGCACTCGCCCCCCTTGAGAACCTCTTTGCGGCGGTGCCGGAGACCTACATCGCCGACGGGCACCACCGCGCCAAGTCGGCGGTGAACGTGGCGGAGAGGCGGCGGAACGAGGGACGGTTCACCGAAGAGGCCGGGAGGTTCATGGTGGTCCTCTTCGCCCACGACCGCGTCCGCATCCACGGCTACAGCAGGCTTGTCACCGATCTCGGCACCTACACACCCGGGGGGTTCATCGAGGCGCTCCGCGGGGCGGGCTGGACTGTCAGCCCCTATGGGGAGATCGATGCCTCGGCCTACCAGATCCCGCCGCTCGCGGCCGGGAACGCTCCGATCCACGTCATGCACATCTACCTTGAGGGAACGTGGTACGAGGTCTCGCGGCCGGTCGCAGATCCCGCCGACCTGATCGGGTCGCTCGACGTCTCGGTTCTCCAGAAAGATGTCCTCGACGGGATGCTCGGCATCACCGATCCCCGGGGCGACGAGCGGCTCCACTACATGGGCGGGGCGAAACCCCTCTCCGGACTCGAACGACTCGTGGATACCGGCGAGTACGCCCTTGCAGTGGCAATGCAGCCAGTTCCGGTCGAGACGGTGCTCGCGATCGCGGATGCAGACGGCGTCATGCCCCCGAAGTCCACCTGGTTCGAACCGAAACTCCTCTCGGGGCTCGTCATCCACACCATCGATTGAGGAGGTCTCGCACCCCTCATAACCAATTTTTTCCGGGACTTCGGATCGCACCCGCCCGGTATCCGGGGGGATGGATGAAAAAAGATAGCGGGATGAACCCTTACAGCCGCCGGGAGTACTCCTGCGAGCAGGCGTAACAGACGAATTCTCCGTTCTCAACCCTGACGCGAGACTCGGCGGTCATCTCGCCGCACTTTGCGCACGGCACCGACACAAAGATCCGGGCCCGCTCGGGGATCACGGCGTCGACTTCGTGGACGACGAAGAGGTCCTCGACGGGCGCATGCAGGATGGCCTCGACGATCTTCTCCGTCTTCTTGCGATACTCGGCATACTCGGCATCGGTCGCGAGCCCCTGCATCACCCGCGCCCGGAGCGGCGCAAGCCCGGGTTCGAGCGAATCGACGTTGAACGACGGGTTTGAGATCACGCGGATCGCGACTCCGGTCTTACGGTTGATGAACGTGAACGCATGTTTGCCGTGGTCCTTGAAGAGGAGGTTCCCTTTTCCAGCGGTGCATCCGGTGAGGACCTGGATCGCATCGACGCCGCAGGCATCGGTCTCGGCGATGGTGACGAGCTCTTCGTCCTCCGAGCGCCCGGAGCGGAGTCGTGCGAGGGCGACCTCCGCCGCCCGGTAGCCTGTTGCGAGACCGGGACAGATGTGGCCGTGAAAGGCGGCGGCTTCGGCGAACCGGTCATGCGCCTTTTCCGGTGTATCGGTGGGAATGGTAGTACACATATGTTTACCCTGCCTGATAGGTTGTTACAAACTTGTGGATATATGTTACGATGGCGTTCTGGAGCCCGCGGATCGGGCCGCCGGGTACGTTAGAGAGAACTCGCCCGGCCCGAGGGTCTGCGCGGGCGATGAAATATTTTTGTAATAAATCCCCTGTACATTTCCCATATTCAGATTCGCGGTCAAATTTCTGAAGGTATAGAAGAGGTGGCTATTTATATTTCCTCAGGTATAATGACTGCTTTACATGAGAGTCTCCGGGGGAGTTCTGGCCCTGTTCGTCGCAGTCTGTATTCTCTGTACCGCGTGTGGCTGTCTCGGTATATCTCCTCCGCCATCGGGCGGCAGCATCACCCCCGTCGAACTGCCCGGGTCGCCGGAAGCGTATACACTCTCCGGGGCGCTTGCCGAACTCGACCTCCTCGGGGCAGAAGGCGGCCTGAACGTCACCGGCACGTCGATACACCAGGTGATAGGAAGCGGCGTCGACCTCGACGGTCGGGCCGCATCCTGGGTTCTCGGCCTTCAGGACGGGGAAGAGACGCGCTGGCTGACCTTCGGTTTCATGAGCTGGCAGGAGATCTCGCTCCGGGCACCCCTGCCCGGCGGCGCGATGAACATGACCGAGATCCTCTCCCCGGAGGAACTCCTTTCAGCAGATGAAGGGGCGATCCGGCCGGTGATGGAGCGGCTCGGCGCCGATACGGTCGACATCTCTCTTGCGGAGGGGATCTACTCCGTCACCGTCCACTCAAGCGCCGGGATGGAGACCCTCACGTTCCGGGCGGATACCGGGGAGGTGGTCGCATAAAGCCGGCAACCGACGACGGCATGATGTCGCTCGACTTCCTCGTGGGGTTCACGATCTTCATGCTCGCCCTGATCATGGTGGTGAGCATGGTGCCGGGGCTTCTTGCGAACCTCCAGAGCAGCGGCATCGATTACGACGCGGTTGCCTACCGCACAGGGGTGATCCTCGTCGAGGATCCCGGATGGCCGGCCAACCCGCCGTGGGAGTTGATCGACCGCGATCACAAGGACGAGATAGACCGGATAGGGCTCGCAGTCTCGAAAGAAACACCGAACATCCTCCTCTCGACGAAGGTTGAGAGGTTTTT
>JBAYQF010000176.1:0-4014 GCA_041677325.1 Methanoculleus sp. | reverse complement strand
CGGATCGTTCCTCCTCGAAGATATCGCCGGAATCGCAAACGAGGACTGGACACAGGAGAACGCTCGGTCGTGGACTATCGTCATCAACGGCGCACCAGCCCAGGCCGGACTCGGCGCAAACACTCTCGCAGACGGTGACAGGCTCACCTTCTACTACTGCCCCTCGGATCCGGTTACATATGAGCCGCTCATCGATCAGGCCGATCACACCGTCACCATCGATATCTCCATCCCAACACCCACACTATGGAACGGAACCGTAGTCCTGGTGGAGGGAGAAACCTTCTCATTCACGCCCACAAACAACGCTTCCGCCTCCTACACGGTCAACTGCACAACCGACCTTGGAGCACTCGTTCTAGCGGCACAGACCGGCGGGTTCACCTTCACCACCTCTGATACCTGGTACGAATCGTTTGGATCGTTCCTCCTCGAAGACATCGCCGGAATCGCAAACGAGGACTGGACACAGGAGAACGCTCGGTCGTGGAGCATCTTCATCAACGGCGCACCAGCCCTGGCCGGCCTCGGTGCGAACACCCTTGCAGACGGTGACAGGCTCACCTTCTACTACTGCCCCTCGGATCCGGTTACGTATGCACCGCTCATCGATCAGGCCAATCACACCGTCACCATCACCGTCTCCATCTCGACATCAGGAGGGAGCGACGGCGGTGGCGGAGATAGTAGCGGCGGAGACAGTAGCAGCGGAGATAGCGGCGGCGAATCGTCACTACCCTGGATAACCGCAACCCTCAATTCCGGGACATTCACCCTCACTGCAGACAACAGCAAAAAGACCTACAACGTCGACCGACAGACGGCACTCGGGGCGCTCGATGCCGCCGGAGTCAGGTATACCATCGACGACTCCCACTACTCAGAGTTAGGATCGCTCTTTATCGACTCCATCAGAGGAAGGAAGAATGAAGGGACAAAGGGCTGGATGTACCAGGTGAATGGCAAAAGCCCTAATATCGGTGCAAACGCTTATTCCATCAAAGATGACGATAAAATCGTCTTCTTCTGGAGCGAGAGCATGAGTTCAACCCCGGCGACCTCTTCGAACGTCATCTACATCAAGGCCAGGGTCCTGACATCCAGCGATTCCGATTCTTCCGGAGGGGGAGGTTCCGATTCAACGACTTCTTCCACCACCGGGGGGGGAACAGATAGCAGTGAATCGGAATCGTTCTCGCTCTTCTTCGGGATGCCGGCCGGAGCCACCATCGAACTCGGGGAGTGGGGTCAGACATTCTCGGTCATGACCGACCAGGATTCAGCGGAAGGAGAGGTCACCATATCAGGCAACACCCTCACGATCAACAGGGGCGGCATCGTGATGACCATCGCCGCAAAGAACATCAACGAGGATAGCGGCACGGCGAGTGGCCTCATCGAGAGCGTCACCGCAACGACCACCCCGATCTCACGCGAGATCGAGGGTGTAGGGAATATAACCGCTTCACTTGCCCTCAACCTCACCGGTATCCCCACAGCCGATAGCCGGCTCGACATCACGTTCAACACCACCACAGATGCAGCAACCGGGAACACCTTCGCTCTTGCCGCCGCAGAGGAGGATGAAGAGATCATGGCTCTTGCCTACACCATGTCCGTCACGCGGACCAACCTGGAAAACGGCGAAGACATCGCCGGAGCAGTTATCCGGATGACCATAAGCCCCGAGTGGGCAGATGAACACGGCGGCGCCGAATCCCTCAGGATCATGCGATCCGCAGAGGACGGCACATATCAGGTACTCGAGACCCGGATTGCCGGAACCGATGAGAACGGAAACCTGATCGTCGAAGCAATCTCGCCCGGCGGCCTCTCGATCTTTGGGCTGTTGGCAGTCAAAGCAGCACCTGCCGTGCAGGATACGGGGGCGGCCACCGGCACCATCCCGGCCTCCGATACGCTCAATGCAGCAGAGACACCTGCAGAAACACCGGCGCCGTCTCTCTCATCACCGCTCGCCTTCACCAGCGCAGGCGCCACCCTGCTCATCGGGGCGGCATACCTCATCACCAGGAGGAGAGAACAATGAAGTGGATCGGCAGCATCCTGCTCATCCTCCTCCTCAGCATCGCTACTTGCAGCACGGCGGCGGCATACCCCTATGGAACGGGCGATGCAACCGTGCAGAGCGGGCTTGACTACATCAGATCCTGCCAGCACGACGACGGCGGATTTGCCGAGGAGGGAAGGGACACGAACCCCGGCACCTCATGGTTCGCGGTGATGGCGATCGTTGCCGCCGGAGAGGATCCGCACAACTGGAGGGTGAACGGCACATCGGCGATCGACTACTGGAAAACGGCACCTGACGCCACAAACCCCGAAGGCACAGCCGAACTCGGGAAGATGATCACCCTCATCACGGCCGCAGGCGAGAATCCGCGTGCCTTCAACAACCACAACTACGTTGCCGAACTCAAGGCGCGCATGAAAACCGACGGCCAGTTCGGCGATTTCGTCTACACCACCTACTGGGGGGTCCTTGGGCTTGCCTCGGCGGGTGAAGATGTCTCGCTCCCTGCCGCCTGGCTGAAAAAGCAGCAGAACAAAGACGGCGGTTACGGCTGGATGCCAGGCGCCGAGAGCGATTCTGACGACACTGCCGCCGTGATCATGGCCCTCATCGCCGCAGGCGAACCGGTAGATACACCCGCCGTTGCACGGGCGATAGATTACCTCAGGGCACACCAGATGAGCGACGGCAGCTTCAACTATGGTGGGACTTCCTCCTCGAACGCCGCCTCGGCGGCATGGGTGATCCAGGCGATCGTCGCAGTCGGGGAAGACCCGTCATCGTGGTCGAAGAACAGCAACAACCTGATCACAACGTTCGCAGACCTCCAGCAGCCCGACGGTTCGTTCTTCTGGACAACATACTCCGCCGACAACCCCTGCGGTATGACAGCGCGGGCGATACCGGCCCTGCTCGGAAAACCCTACCTGATCCTGCCCGGGCAGGCGGTACCCGCTCTCCCGGGGCAGGGGCAGCCTGTAGTGGCTGCACCTGAGACAACAACAGTAGCACAGTATCAGGCAACCCTATCTGCAGCAGACCCTGCAACGTGGCAACCCGTCACCATCATCGACGATTACGGGGAGACGGTCAGGCTCGACACGATGCCGGTGCGCATCGTATCCCTCGCACCGGCCAACACCGAGATCCTCTTCGCCCTCGGTCTCGGTGACCGGGTGGTCGGCGTGACCGATTACTGCAACTACCCTGAGGAGGCGACGACGAAACCAAAGGTCGGCGGGTACTCCACCGTGAACATCGAGCGTGTGGTGGCCGCACAACCCGATCTGGTAGTGGGTGCTTTCGGGAACACTGAAGAAGCGATCAACCGCCTCAAATCACTCGGCCTGACCGTGATCACCCTGAGCCCTGACTCGGTCGAAGGGACGCTCCACGATATCAGGCTCACCGGAAAGGCCACCGACACAGAGGTGGAAGCGGAGCGGTTGGCTGCATCGATGGAGGCACGGATCGACGCTGTACAGGAGAAGACGAAGAGCGTGACGAGACCCCCGACGGTCGCCCATGTTATCTGGTACGACCCGATCTGGGTCAGCGGGAGCATCACCTTCCAGGACGAACTGATCACTCTTGCCGGCGGCACCAACGCCTTTCCCGAATTGGAGGGGTGGCAGATCGTCAGCCTGGAACGGTTCATCACCACCGATCCTGAGGTGATTGTCGTCAACTCCGGAACCGGCATGGGCAGCGAGGGCGTCGACCTCATCTACCGCTATTTCATGAACGAACCACGCCTCAAAACCATGAAGGCGATCCAGCAGAACCGTGTCTATATCATTGAGTCCGATCTCATCGACCGGGGCGGGCCGCGTCTGGTCGACGCTCTGGAGGAGGTCGCTGCCGATATCCACTCCGACCTCTTTGAGGGAGGCACTCAAAATGAGGCCTCTATACCCCAATCCCCGGGTTTCGGCGTGATCCCGCTTGCCTTTGCATTCCTTGCCGTTCTCCTGATCCGG
>JBAYQF010000175.1:0-4015 GCA_041677325.1 Methanoculleus sp. | reverse complement strand
CGGCGGCGTTCAGCGTATACGCCATCGTCTTTGTCCTGATCCTCGCCACCGGGCTCGTACTCTCCCGCGTGACACCCGGCGAACAGTTCGGGATGATCATGGAGATGGTTCCGCTCCGCCGTCCGAACCCGAAACTCGTGATGAAGAAAGCCTGGACGCGCCTTTCGGAATTCCTCTTCATCGCGATGCCGCTCCTCCTCGCAGGCAGCATCGTTCTCGGACTGCTTGAGTTCTTCGGCGTCATGGCGATCTTCGAGGGGTTCGTGGAGCCCTACACCATGGCCTTCCTCGGCCTTCCCGGCTACTCGGCGACAGCGCTCATCTTCGGGATTCTCCGAAAAGAGATGGCGTTTGAGACGCTTGCCATCCTTGCGGGAACCGCTGACCTCGGGGCGGTGCTCTCATCATTGCAGCTCTACATATTCGCAGTCGTGTCCGTCCTCTTCGTTCCCTGCCTCGCGACGATCACGGTTCTCCTGCGTGAAGTCGGGTCACGAATCACCCTTGCGGTCACGGCCTACACGGTCGCTCTCGGCCTCCTGATCGGAGGGCTTATCCACTATCTCCTATCATAACTGGTATAGACGATGTACACCTATGAAACCGGCATCCCGCTGATCGATAATGAGTTCAGAGGGTTACGGGCCGCCTCGAACGTCCTCATCCTGGCGCCGCCCCAGACCTATGCGGAGCATCTCGCCTACCGGATGTCCAGTCCCCGGGCGGGAGAATGGACTGTCGCCATATCGACGGATGAGCGCGCGGCAGACATCATGGGGGCGTTCCGGAGACAGGGTGCAGAGAGGGGGCGGGTCGGGATCATCGATGCGGTCACGAAGAGCTCGGTGCCGACTCTCCGGGATACGGCAAAAGCAAAGTTCGTCACAAGCCCTCTCGACCTGACCAGCATGGGGATCAAGTTCTCCCGGATGGTCGAGGATATGTGGAAGGAAGGGGTTATGGCCGATCCTCCCGGGCCGATGCCTCCACCGATCCGGCTCTGTCTCAACTCGATCTCGACCATCCTCATGTATGCGCAGCTGGAGGTGACCTACAAGTTCCTCCATGTTGTCACCAACAGGGTGAAGAAACTGGAGGGGATCGGGATCTACATCCTCAACAGCGAATCGTTCGATGAGCGAACCATCGCCATGATCAAGCAGTTGATGAACATGGTCATCGAGGTGAGGGTTGAAGACCAGAGGATGCCGGTTGAGCGGGACTTCCGCATCGTCGGCATCCGGGGCAGGACGACCCCCTGGATCCGTTACTTCTACGATGACGGAACGCTGACGATCGAGGAATGATGATGGAACCCGTGCAACCGCACCCGGGTTGCGATATGCCCTCCATCCACGGGGTACGATATCGATGCTGACGTTCGTGGGCCTCGGGCTTTACGATCTTGGGGATATATCGGTCAAGGGCCTCGAATGTGTAAAAAGCGCCGATACCGTCTTCCTGGAGGCGTATACGTCCCGGCTGATGGGAACCGATCTCTCCGCGATGGAGGCGTTCTTCGGAAAGGCGATCCGGGTGCTCGGCAGGGAGGACGTCGAGCAGACCCCCCACGAGATCCTTGAGTCGGCCGCCGTCGGCCGGGTGGCGTTCCTGACGGGAGGAGACCCCATGGTCTCGACGACGCACGCCGATCTCCGGTTGCGCGCGGCCGCCGCCGGGATAGAGACTTCAATCATCCACGCCTCGTCCATATCGAGCGCGGTCTCGGGCCTCTCGGGCTTGCAAAATTACCGGTTCGGAAAGTCCTGTTCGGTGCCGTTCCCTGCGAAAGGCTGGTTCCCGACGACCCCGATCGAGACGGTTGCCGAGAACCTTGCACTCAACCTGCATACGCTCGTCTATCTCGATATCCAGAACGATCGCTACATGCGCATCCCGGAGGCGATCGCCGTTCTCGAGGAGATGGCACAGAAACGCGGTATCGAACCGCCCGCGCTCTACGTGGGGGTTGCCCGGGCAGGATCGGAGCACCCGGTGGTTCGCGCCGGAACCGGTGCCGTCCTCAAAGAGGTGGATTTCGGGCCTCCGCTCCATATCCTCGCCGTGCCCGCGGATCTCCACCCGATGGAACGCGAGTACCTGGAGACCTTCGCCGGCCTATGAACCTCGACGATTACGGCGCTCTCTACGGGAGGGCGCTCTCCCTCACCCGGATCGCCGTCCCGGAGGCCACCCTCCTCTACCGGGTTGCCGGGGAGGTGCTCGAGATGGCGGCGGCCTACCACAGTGACGGGTTTGCGTTCCTCCGAGCGGGCGACCATGTGAACGCCCTCGCCGCGTTTGCCTACGGACTCGGGTGGCTTGACGCGGGCTCGCGCCTCGGGCTGTTTGAGCCCTCTATCGCCCATTCGCCGGAAGTGGTGGATGCAACCATACCGGAACAGCAAAACATTCGTCTGGATGAGAAGACGCATCGCTACCGGCGGATGCTTGGTGCAGCCCTCGGGGCAATCGGGACGGCGGCGGACGAGGCGAGCCCGCTGTATGCGGGAGCGGAGGAGTTCTGTTCGGCGGCGCGTTCCTGGTATGCAGATGGCGTAAACCACCTTGAGGCAGGCGATTATGCCGCCGCCCTTGCCCGCCTCAGTTACGGGTACGCCTGGCTCGATGCCGGAATCCGTGCGGGCCTCTTCCGGATAACCGGGGATCGCGGCCTCTTCACCGTTTAGGTGCGGCCGGGGATATCACCCCGAACGGGAAACGGTTGCCCGAACGCTATGTTTTACCCTATGCAGGAGGATACCGACCGGGTAGCGCGGTGGGAATGGTATGCCGAACCGGCGGGCACCCGCCTGTATGCCGGAACATAATCATCTCATGGAATTTAGCCGGTACAGGGTATGCTGGAAAAACGGCTCAGGACAGGGCGCTGTTCACCAAATGATTATCGTTATACCTTTCTGGAGAGCAAAAAAAATCATCGTTAAATAGTAGTTGTGTAATACCATATTAAGCAAATTTCGGGTATTTCTTGTGTGTTCGCCTGAAATTCCGCCGAAACTGTGCGGATGGATATCAGTGGCGAGGTGGGTGGGCCCGCGTAGAGCCCGTCTCTGTACCGGGGAGCGGAGGATATGAAGAAGTCTCAGTGGAAATGGCTGCTCATCTCGCTCAGTTTTAGCGCGCTCGTCATGGTAGGGGTTCTCTACTTCACCGTCGATGAGTCGACGATCGAGCACCTCAGCCAGGTGAACCCGGTCTACCTGTTCCTCGCCGTCCTCTTTCATATCTTCTCGCTCGGGTTCTGGGCACTCCGCATCCAGAAGATGTCGGCGTCGCTCGGGTATCGGGTGCACCTCACGCACTGTCTGAACCTGGTGCTTGCGAACATGCTCGTTGCAGCGGTAACTCCCTCACAGGCGGGCGGTGAACCGGTCCGGATTCATGAGCTCTACCGGGCGGGCGTTCCGGTCGGGGATGCCACCGCCGTCGTCATCATGGAGCGGATCCTTGATGGGATCGTTCTAGGAGCGCTCGGGGCATTCGCCATGCTCTTCCTCGGCAGTTACTGGAGCAGCCTCACCTCGGAATTCAGCGGGATGAGCGCCCTGATGTATGCCGCCTGGATCTTCGTCACGCTCTTCGTACTGGTCTTCGTCTACTCCGTCAAGAACCCCGATCACCTCAAACGAGCGCTCAAATGGATATCACGATGGATTGACCGCCGATGGCGCTTAAAGCGGCTCGAAAACCTGCTCGAGACGATCGACCGCGAGGTGGACAACTTCAACCAGGGGCTCGTCAAATTCGTGAACCACGGTAAGAGCGGCCTTGTGTGGGGGATGTTCTTCACCCTGCTCTTCTGGCTCTCGGAGTTCATCATCGCGTCACTGATCCTCATGGGTCTCGGGCAGCCCGCTTACCTTGTCGAGTCATTCGTCGTCCAGATCATCATCGCCATCATCATGATGATTCCGCTTACCCCCGGCGGATCGGGTATCGCGGAGATCGCCGCTACGTCGCTCTACAGCCTTTTTGTCCCCTCGGCCATCGT
>JBAYQF010000174.1:0-4015 GCA_041677325.1 Methanoculleus sp. | reverse complement strand
GGGATTGTTGTGATGGGTATTTCACCGGCCGGATAACGAGTCGATCTCCTGTCCTGAACGCAAAGACGTGGAGGACGGCATCCCGGTAGATACTGAACGCTGGAATACTTTCGGAGGGGGAGGGAAGGCAGCGAGGAAAAATGAGGAAGAGATTACTCCCCGGCGCCCATATCCCGTTTGACGACCAGAACCGGCTGGCGGGCGTTCTTGATCACATATTCCGAGACTGTCCCGAGCAGGCGTTCGCGGATGTTCGACCGGCCGTGCGAACCGATGACGATGAGCGAGACCCCCTCCGCATCGGCCGCAACCACGATCTCCTTGCCCGGGATGCCGACGGGCGTCCGGACGATCACCTTCACGCCCCGCTTCTCAAGCGCACGGCGGAGATCGATGACCTGGTGCTCGATCTCCCCCCGCAACTCCTTCTGCGCCTCGGTCTCCCGGTCGGGCACGGTCCCGAGGAACCCCTGTCCACCTGAGGCGATCAGCGTGATATCCTTTGAGTCGATGACGTGGACGAGAACCACCTCACGGGTTCCCGCCTCCTGCAGTGCAGGGATATAATCCAGCACTTTCATAGAAGGCGCTGAAAAGTCCGTTGGAAACAGGATACGTTTGAACATGCGTTGACACTCTCCGACGATTTGTATCTCATACTGGATATTTAAAAGGCACTGTACAGGGCCCGTCAGATGAGCAAAGCGTCGAAATCGTCGTATTTTCACCCCCGGAACCGTTGCTTGCTCCGATAAGTACGGTGCATATCCCATAGCGATCTATCAACTCCCGGGGAACCGGTTGCGGCGTCAGGTCCGGATCCAAGTACCACTCTTTTTTCCCGTCATCCCGCGACACTTCCGTATGCGAAGGGGCAGTGCAGTCCCGTACAACAGGGAACCCGCAACCGGGGGGAGGAGTACGTGAAGGAACAGTGGTCTTCCCGAATCGGGTTTCTCTTCGTTGCGATAGGGGCTGCGGCAGGGCTCGGGAGTGTCTGGCGTTTTCCTACCATCGTCGGCGAGAACGGCGGTGGGGCGTACCTCGTCCCGTACCTGGTCGCGACCGTGGTCTGTGCGATGCCGCTGATGATCCTTGAGCTCTCTGTCGGCCGCCATTTCTCCACCGATGTCGTCTCCGCATTCCGGAGTGCACATCCGAAGTGCTCCTTCGTCGGGTGGTTCGTCTGTGCAACGGTGTTCGTCATCCTCTCGTACTATCTCGTCATCACCGGCTGGACGCTCGCATTCCTGATCATCTCGTTGATCCAGGCGCCGATGACGTTCGTCGGGTTTTCCCAGTCGTATCTGCCGATCATCCCGTTTGTAGCTTCTGCGGCGCTTATCGGAGTTATTGTTGCATCCGGCATCCGGGCCGGTATCGAACGGGTCTCCTCGATCTTGATCCCATTCATCGTCGTGATCCTCTGTTTCATGGCGGCTTTCGTTGCGACGCTCCCCGGATTCTCTGCCGGGCTCGCCTACTACCTTACCCCGGACTTTTCCGTTCTTGCGAATCCGTCGCTCTGGATTGCTGCCATCGGTCAGTCGTTTTATACACTCAGCATCGGACTCGGGATCCTCATCACCTACGGATCCTACATGAACAGAGAGGAAAACATCCTCGAATCGTCGCTGATCATCTCGGCCGGCGATCTCTTCATCTCGTTGCTGGCAGGGTTCGTCATCTTCCCGATCGTCTTTTCGTTCGGCCTTGCACCCACCGCGGGGGCGGAGCTTGCCTTCTCGACGCTCCCCCAGGCCTTTGCGCTCATACCCGGCGGAAATCTTATTGCAGCCGCATTCTTCCTCCTGCTCTTCCTGACGGCCCTCCTCTCCAGCGTGGCGATGCTGGAGGTGCCGGTTGCGGCGGTCATGGGGGTAACGGCATGGTCTCGAAGAGATGTCTGCATTCTCCTGACCGTTGCCCTGGTCCTGCTCGGCCTGCCGTCTGCACTCAGCTACACCGGCTTTGACCTGACCCTGGCGGGGGAGCGGGTGCTCGATGTGATGGACGATGCTGCGGGGACGTTCGGCATCATAGTCAGCGGTATCCTGGGTTGTCTGATCTTCGGCTGGTATGTCGACCGGAACGTCATCGAGTCGGAGGTCCGATCGGAGAACAGGCTGATCCGCTACATCGTGCCGTTGTGCCGGTACGTTCTCCCGCTGGCTATGACGACGGTGCTGCTCGTAACGCTGGCCGGCAGGGTCGCCGGGTGATGGCGGATACGGTGTGCTGCCGTGCAGTCCCGGAAGCAGGAATTCATCGAAGAGGTATGTGCTGTGAATGGTGTGAAAGAAACCGTATGACCGGTTAGCCCGCCGTTCGTCGACACGAACGCTCTCGCTCATCTCTTCAATGCGGACGCGCCGAAATCTCGCAAGACCTGGTTACGGCATGCCGACGGTCGAAAAGGCGCCATTCAATCTCGATGCCGAACCTGATGAAGTTCTCGGTGGCTGTGACCGGGAAGGTTGAACCCCTGATGCCGGTGGTGGAAGACGTGCGACGATTTATCCGGGATGCCCTCCTTGCCGCAACGATGATCGAGTCCGACATCGATGCGATCATTATCGAGGATGTACGCCTCCTGCGCATCCCCGGGATCACGGTCGTCAATCCGTACCGGGAGCGAGCACTTCCCGCCCGCCGGCCGATACTTCACCTCCGTTCCTTCTCCCGCACAAGCACCCGCCACCGGTTGAGCATCCGCCGGAGGCCCGTCGTCCCGACGGGTACCGGGTACGGAAGAGGGATCGCCGTCCCATCCTGGTCGATGACGAGATCGAGGGCGTCGGCACACCCCATACATATGGCCTCTGCACCCGGATCGCCCCTGAGCATCGAGTGGGGGGACCGGAAGCATACCCGGCTCCCGGCGATATCATCAAACGACGCGAGCATCTCCGCTTGATGAGCCTCTTCCTCCTCGATTGCGGCGGTTGCATCGATGCCGCAGACCCGGCCGACCTCCTCAAGGAACCGGCACGTCCCGGTAAGGCCTGCCGGGAACGAATCGACGTACGATGTGCCGAGTCTCCGTCTGAGGTCGTCGCCGACCGGCCGGAGCGCCGGTTCCCGGAGGATGTTCACGACGGCCGACCCGAGCCGGCCGATATCCCGCGTCCCGAGCCCCCGCACGAACCGGAGGTTGACCCCTATGCCGAGCCTGGAGAGGAGGCGCACGATCTCGGCTGCATTCTCGTCGACGCCGTACTCCAGGTTCTTCTCGCCGATCAGGTTTGCCGAGAGAGTCCGCCCGGTCGTTGGTCGCGCAAGCGATGCGACGGCGGAGAGGGCGTTTCTCACCCCCGTCTCAAAGACCCCGCCGAGGAACCCGGCGGTCGGTACGGGGATCACCGGGACATCCCTGTTTTTTGCGCAGACTGCCGCAACATCATCTCCTATCGTCTCGACGATACAGGTCGAGAGGACAAAGACGGAGGCAGGCGAGAGCGAGAGTGCTCGTGCGATAGCCTCCTCCAGCGCATCTTCGCCACCGAAGATGATGTCGTTCTCTCTCAGGCAGGAGGAGAGGAGGCGGGGAACCTCAAGCCGGTCGTTTGCGAGATGGGTGGCGTGCAGGAGGGAGAAGTTATGGTGCGTGCAGCCTGCCGGCCCGTGGATGACGCACACGGCGTCCTGCACCTCCGTGAGAGCCGAGAGTGCACCGGTCAGGGTGCACCCCTCAAACCTGGACGAATTCAAGGGCGAAGGATTCGAGTTCATCCATATCGAGGGGTGTTGGGATGCTCGTTGTCTCGTTCCCGTAGACCGTGCGTGCGAGTTCCTGGTAGGCCGCAGCCTGATCGGACTCGGGGGCGTACTCGATGACCGTCTGCTTCTGCAGTTCCGCGACCTGGACGACCCGGGACCTGGGGATGTAGGCGATGAGCCGGGAGTTGATCCGGCGGGCAAACTCCTCTACCAACTCTCGCTCGCCCTCGATGTTCTTCGCATTGCAGATGACGCCCCCGAGCGTGCACCTGCTCCGCACCCGGCGAGAGAGGCG